>NZ_DJIQ01000020.1:0-13704 GCF_002433705.1 Oceanicaulis sp. UBA6590 | reverse complement strand
AGCGTCCGGATAGGGCTCTTCACGCCCGGGGTCGGCTTGCCGCCCTCCATCGCCCGGCCGGCATCCAGCTGGGCCGCCAGCTCAGCTGCCTTGCGAGCCTTGAGTCGCGCCCCCAGCTGGCCCGTGATGGTCCACCAGACCGCCTTCAAGCCGCGACGGACAAAGCTCCGCGCGCCCGGGATTCGCGCCATGAGGGCGCGCAAGGGGGTGGTCGCTTTCCAGATCGAGCTTTGCTCGATGGCTCGCAGACGCAGGGCCTCGACTCGCAAGGCCTGCCGCTCGGCGTCCGCAGCGACATAATCCGCCTGGGTCCGCCGGAGCTCGTCTTCAAGAGCGGAGACCTGGTCCTGATAGGCGTGGACCGAGCTTTCGAGCGCCTTGAAGTCCTGGTTCAGGCTTTCATGGGCCCGACGCTCTTCCTGCAACGCCATGTCGAGCTGATCGGCCCGCTTCGAAGCGGCGGAGTGCGCGTTGCGCGCTTCATCGCGCTCGGCGGATAGGCGTTGCTGCTCGGCTTTGAGCACGTCGCGGGCTTCATCGCGCTCTTTGGACAGGCGCGCGCTTTCCGTCGCCAACGCGTCGCGGGCGCGATTGCGCTCTTCTGACAGTCGGGCGCGTTCGCTCTCCAAAGCCTGACGGGCTTCATCGCGTTCCTTGACGAGCCCGGCCTCGGTCGCTTTCTGGTCGTCTCGCGCCTTGTCACGTTCTCGCTCGATCTTCGTGAGCTGTTTCTGTCCCTCAGCGCGCACGCGAACCACGACGTCCCGGCTGTGCGCCGCACGATCGAGAATGTCCTGCTGCAAGGATGCGAGATCGCCAAGCGACTGGTTCGCCTGGGCTTTCACATGCAGCGCTTGCACGGCGGAAATGATGTCGCTGACATCGGCCGAGAACGCCGCCTCGGACTTGGACCGCGGTTCCTGAAGAAACGCGTCCACCTGCGCGGAGGCCTCCTCGGTCAGGGTGAGCGCCTCAAGCGACAACTCATGCTTGACCCGCTCCATCACGGAGCGCCAGTCCTCTCGCAAGGCCGCATAGCTCATCACGACGCCGCCATTCGCGACATGGGCCTCAAGCGCCTTCAGGCAGTACCACGCCCAGAGCAGCCCCGCCTCATCAGGGCTGAAACCGTCCCGATGAGCCAGCGATTGCGCCACTTCGGCCGCATCCCGATGAATGATCAGCTGGGCAGGCGCATAGCCGGCGCGCACGATCGCCTGCCGCCAGGTCGGCGCAAAAAGGGTGCAGCGCGGATCCTTGAGCGCGATCAGGTCATGGCCGGCGCCGAAGGCGTTACTGATCGTGTCAGCCGCGGTTTTGACAGCGGTGCGCGGCAGCGCGCCCGTCAGCGCCTCTTCCGGCAGATACGGCGCATCCCAGGCGGCCCTGGCCTTGGTCAGCCAGGCGTCGTTCAAAGCGACGACGGCCGAAGGCTCCCAATACCCCGACTTGTTATAGGCGTTCGCCTTGATCAGATCCTCGGGCAAATCCGCGCCCAGCAGATTGAGAATGCGCGTAAGGGCGGAGGTTCCGGAGCGATGCATGCCCAGAACCATGATTGCAGTCGCCGTCTTGTCCGTCATGTGTCCCGCCAAGCCTGATCCTGAGCCTCTGTGTAGCCCTTAAACGGTCGGCGCCGTCAAGGCGTGAAGTGTGCGCCGCGTTGCGCCCTGAGGGAAAAATGCTAAACAACACACCTTCTCTCATGCGATTGCTCAATCAGGCTGAATCTTGATGTCCACGCCTCCGCCCCGGCCCGTTTTCATCATAGGCGCGCCGCGCTCGGGGACTTCGGTGATGACCTGGGCTCTGGGCCAGCATCCGAACATTCAGCCCATGCCGGAAACCGCCTGGATCGCAGCGGAAACCGTCGCCAGCCTGCAGAGCTTCCGTCTGGGCTCTGAACGCGGCGAGTTCTCTCACCTCTCCAATGTCCGCTTCCCGTTTGACCGGTTTCTGGAGCACAAGGGCGACGCCATCAACGCCATTGTCCATGAGGCCTTCTCGCGACGCCTGATCGACAAATACGGAGAGCCAGGCGCTCCCTCCAGCGCACAGATCGCCGATCCGGACTTCCTGCATATCCGGCTGGATCCGTCCCATCCCAAGGCCCGATGGGTGGATGGCGCGCCCATCAACACCTTCTACACCTGGGCGCTGGCGCACATGTTTCCCGACGCGCAGTTCCTGTTTCACCTGCGCGCGCCGCACGGGGTCATCGCCTCGCTCGAGAAATTCGATGTCGCCGGCGGCGAAGCCACCGCCCGGGACGCGGCGCTGTCCATCTGGATCAACCATGTCCGCGCGGCCTGGAATACAGAGAAAGCGTTTGGCGCAGAGCGGGTCCTGCGCGTTGACTTCGACCGTCTGCAGACTGAACCAATTGCGCTGATGGAGGATATCTACCGCTTTCTGGGAGAGCCGCAGAGTGAGGACAGCACCGCTTTCCTCAATCGCCGACTGAACTCCTCGGGCACGCATGACACTGATATTCGCGGCGAACTCGACGCGCTTGAACACTGGACAGACGCCTGCGCCCTGCATGATGCGATCCTGGCTGAGCCCCGCCCAGAGGGAGAGGATCCCGACGCCATGACGGCTCTGAAAAAGCTGTTTGAAGACCTGTCGGCCAACAGGCCGCTCCTGGGCGGCGCCTGATGAGCCGGCCTCCCGCCATTACCGTGATCATCGTCGCCTACAATAGCGGCGCTTACCTTCAGCCCTGTGTGGATGCGCTGTCCAGGCAGAGTTTCGAGGACTTTGAAGCGGTCATTGTCGACAACGCCTCAACCGATGGCGCTGTGGAGGCGCTTTCATTGCCGGACGACCGGTTCAGGGTCGACCGCCCCGGAGAAAATCTGGGTTTCGCCGGCGCGAACAACCGCGTGGCCCGGGCCGTCACGTCACCCTGGATCGCCCTGCTCAACCCGGACACGCGGGTTGCACCTGACTGGCTTGAAGCCTTGATGCGCGGCCATGAGGCCTGGCCGGACTGTCCGGCGTTCGGCTCGACCCAGCTGCGTCTTGATGAGCCTGACATTCTCGACGGCGCAGGGGATGTCTGGTTTGCTGGCGGAGTCGCCTGGCGGGCGCTTGAAGGCCGACCGGTTCAGGACAACCCGCCCGATGGGGAAACCTTCGCTCCCTGTGGCGCCGCCGCCTTCTATGACCGGGCGCGCTTTGTCGAGCTGGGCGGGTTCGACGAACGCTTCTTCTGCTATTGCGAGGATGTGGACTATGGCTACCGGGTGCGCCTGACCGGTCAGGTCTGCATCCAGCTGACCGACGCCGTCGTCTATCATGCCGGGTCGGGGACAACCGGGCGGCATTCCGAATTCACGCTGTTTCACGGCCACCGCAACCGGATCTGGGTGTTCTTCAAGAACACACCGGCGATCCTGCTGCCATTACTGGTTCCGGTCCATCTGGCCGTTAACGCCTACCTCTATCTGCGCGCGGACGGCGAGCGGCGCGCCTATCTCAAACGCGCCTATCGGGCCGCCTGGGACGGCCTTGGCGCGGTGATGGCGCAACGCCGAAGCCTGTCGCGCCTTCGGACAGGGTCCATTCGCGCCCTGATGCGGGCCATGATCTGGTCGCCGCGTCTGGTCACCCGCCGCGGAGTGAAACTTGACCGGAGCGGCGCACGCGCCACCAGCAAGGGCTGAAGAGTGACCGGTGCGTGCTGGACCGTTCAATCGTCACGCCAGCCATGCTAGAGCTTGAACCCGTGATGACGCCAGTCTGGACGACCATGAATCCACGCGCCGGATATACGCTGATAGAAGTGCTGATCATGCTTGCGGTGACGGCGATCCTGGCGGCGACGGTGCTCGAGACGGTTCGGGCGTCAACATCGAACGGGCTCAGGATCGAGGCCGCCGCGCGCACTGCTTCCCAGGACTATATCACATTGGCCAGCGCGCGCCGTGCAGTCGAAGCCAGCGTCCCGGACTATTCCAATCAGGCCCATACCTTCAGAGGGGATGAAACCCGCTTTTCAGCGTTGACGAGCACGCCGATCACCCTCGCGAACGCGAGCTTGCAGCCCTATGCGCTCAGCCTGGTGAATGAACCGGGCAGGGTCAGCCTGGTCTATGAGGACCAGGGCGGTCGCTTCCTGGTCCAGTCCTGGCCGGGCGGACAGGGACGCTGGTCCTACCTGGTTGAAGAGCAGGATGCCCGCACAGGCTTCGTACGGCGGCTGGGCGAGCCGCGCGAGCGGCGCTGGGTTCAGGACTGGCCGGCGCCAGCCGCCCTGAACCGACCGTCCGCCTCCTCCTATTTTCAGCCCTTGCCGCTCGCCATACGCGCCGAGATCGACCTGGCGGACGATCAGCGGCGTGTGATTGTCTTCCAGATGCCTGTCACCGCCGCCCCGCGACCGCGGATCGAAGACCTTTTGGGGTCGGTGTCACAATGACGCTCAGATCCGGATACGCTCTGCCCCTCACCCTGGCCGCCATCATCGTGATCGCGCTCGTCGCCGCCATGGCGGCGGAGCAGGTGCGCAGTTCGACGCGAACGGTGACCGAGCTCGTTGATCAGATGCGTGATCGCACCGAGATGGTGTCTGCGGAACAGACGCTGATCTACACCTTGCTCACCGAACCCATGGTCATGGAGGGCGTCGCCCTGGGCGGACAGTCCGACATGACCAGCCTGGTGCTGGGACAATCGGGGCCGCGCAATGCAAGCGACCTGATCCGCGCCAACGGACAGGCCTATCGCTTTGGCGCCGAGGGTGTGATCGCCCGGCTCTATGACGACCAGTCCTTCCTGAACGCCGCCAGCGCCGACCCGGCCAATCTCACGGACATTCTCGATCTTTATGGCGTGCCGAGGATGCAGCATGCGCGCATGATCGCGGCCCTGCGCGACTATCAGGATGAGGATGATCTGCGGACTCTGGGCGGTGCTGAAGCGGCGGATTACGATCAGCCCGGACTGCCCACCAACGAGCCCTTGCGAAGCGCGCTCGAGCTTTGCTCGGTCATGTACTGGACCGAGAGCGCCGTGTGTGAAGACACGGGACGCCTCCTCCTGACCCTGCGGACGCGCTCCTCCGATCGGGTCGCGCCCGGCCTTGTATCAGAAGCCCTGCTCTCCTTGATGTCGCCGGAGGCCGATCGTGAGGATGTGCGCGAAACCTTCCTCTTATTCGCAGATGGCCAGCTCACCCGTTTCGATCAGATCGATCAGGGACGCTTCGATCAGGTTCGCGACCCCCTGAGCACCCTGACCGCGCCCGGCCCCTTCCTGACGCTGGTCACCCAGACACCGGACGCAACCATAACCCGGCGCACAGTGATCGAACTCACCCCCAACAGCCTCATCTCGCCCTTTGTGCTTCACAGCAAGTACGCTATTGGGGGTGACTATTCGCAAAATATCTTGCGTATCGAGAGTATTGACGATGTCGCGCCGCTTCCACAAACGCCCTCACTCGCAACTGAGCGCTAAAGATGGCGTTCTGCGTCGCGGCGGCCGACTTGAGCGTCTGGCGTTCGGAGAACGGCTGATCATCAGCCGCGCCCTCTGTCACTTCGAAACCATGCCCAACCCGCCCGGCGGCCAGAGTCTGAGACGCTACGAGGCGGCCAAGCTCAGCGCCAAGGCGCGCACGCCGATTGCGGATCCGGCTTTCCATTTCGACTGGGGGCAGGACCGCATCGGAATCTGGAGTTGGCCCCGAAGCCTCACGCAGACGCTGACGGACTTTGAGGGTGAAATCCTTCCCGAAACGGTGCTGCACCCTCCCCTGCAGTCGGGCGCTCGTCTGGTGTCGGCAACCGAGGGTTATGAGGGTCAGGTCTGGCGCGACAACCAGCTCGTCGCCAGCCGGTGGTGGCCGTCACGGCCCACTGCGTCGGACTGGTCAGGCTTCCTGCGCGCCACGCGCACCCCGGACACGGGCGAAGGCGTCCCCGAACCGGTTGAGCCCCGGCTTCTGGACAAGCCCGCCAACCCCCAACCCTATACCGCGCTCCTGGACCGGATCCGGGCGATCAGCCTGCGCGACATCGCCGCCCTGGCGCTTGTCACGCTGGCCGTGCCGGGGCTCTACCTGCTGGGGCAATGGGTCCAGTTGAGCCAGGCTCAATCGTCTGTCTCCGCTGAACTGGACGAGCTCTCGCAACAAACCGCTGAAATCAGCGCCGCCCGGCAATCCGCCCAGCAGGCCGCGAATGAACTGGCGATCTATGCTGACGTCCTGAACCGGCGTCATCCGGCTGCATTGCTGGCGAGCGTCAGCGAAGAACTGGCCCGGTTTTCCATCCGGCTGGACGCCTTTGAACAGACCGAGGACAGCGTCACCCTCACCCTTCACGCCAGCGATGATTTCGCGCCTGAGTCTCTGGTCCGGGCAATGGAAAGCAATCCGCTGATGAACAGCGTCAGCCTGGAGCCAGGACGCGGGGCCGGCGAGTGGATGCTGAGCGCTCAGCTGGAGGCCGGACAATGAGCCGAAACGCCCTGATGGCTGACTGGAAAGCCCAGCTGAAAGAACAGGCGACCCCGAGAGCCATCGCCGGACTGGCGGCGCTGGTCGCCATTCTCGCGATCTGGGCGCTCGGCGAACTGAGCGCCTCCGTCACCTCACTCCGGCAGGAAGTGGAGGAGCTTGAGCGCGCACGCCGTCTTGAACTGAGCCTGCTCAACGATCAGGGCTGGCTGGATCAGGCCGGTGACATCCAGCAACGGCTGGACCAGACCCAGAACAGTTTCTGGACGGGCGCCACGAACGGCATCGTCGCCGCACAACTGCAAGGCGCCGTTGAGCGAGCCGCCCGAAACGCCGGTCTGAGCCGAATTCGCGTGAATGTCACAGGGACGCCTGAGCCCCTGGGCGACCAGGCGAGCCTTTTTGAAATCTCCATTACCGCACGCGATGGCGAAGGTCAGTTCCTGGCGTTTTTCCAGGAGCTGGGACGCACTGAGCATCAGATTGTCATCACCCGGTTCAACTGGCGGCGCAGCAATGGCGCGCTGGACATGCGACTGCAAGCGCCCGCGCAGGTCGCCGTGCAGGAGGACGCTTCATGACCTCACGGTTCCGTCTGCTCCTCGCCAGCCTCGCCGCACTGCTCGCCCTCGCGGCGGGATTGCTGACCGGGCTCGCCAATCCCGAAGCGCCGCCGTCGGGACGGCGCAACGGCCTGATCAATCCCCAACTGGCAGGCTCCGAGGACATCGACCGGTATGTGCAAGCCGTCTTCGCCTCCAACCTCTTCCCGGAAGTGGAGTTGAGAACGGTTGATGGCGCAAACACCGCCTCGACAGACGGTCCGCAGACCGTGGATGAACTGGAACAATCCCTGCGCGACCCCTCTTTGTCCGCCTTTGTTAAACGGGAAGACGCATGGCGCATCATTCTCTATGGTGTCGGCGAGGGGGCGCAGACGCGCGAGATCGGGGATCAGCTGTCGGACGGCTGGGTCATTCAGAACATTGATTCGACATCGGTCCTTCTGATCAAGGGCGAGCAATCTCGCCGTATCGAAGTTTTCAAGGCGGAGCCTGAGACACAATGAACGCTCTTCGTATTTCACTGGCCTGCGCCACGGCGCTGTTCACTGTGAGCTGCGCGACGCAATCGGGCCCGAACCGGCCGCAATGGCTGACCCTGCCGGACACGCTGACCAACGCTGATGCGCAAAGCGAGTCATCCGCAGACGCGCCTGGCGCAGACGAGATCATCGCCCCCATTCAGGACGGCCCGACGGTCGTGCGCAATACGGTGCCCAGCCTGCGCAACACCCGGGCAGGATCGCAATCGGGCGATCCCGATCAGCCTGCGCTGCCCGATACGCTGATCAACGTCACCCTGCCGCCGCAACCGCTCCCCGCCTTCATCAATACGGTTTTCGGCGACATCCTGGAGCAGCCCTTCAGCCTGGGGCCGAATGTCGGCGAGCGAACGGAAGTCATCTCGCTGAGAAGCGTCAATGACATGCCGGCGGAGACCTTCCTCACCCTGGTCGAACAGGCGCTGCAGGATTACGGCCTTGGCGTCACCTATAATGGCGGCCTGTTCCGCATCATCGAACTGGCCGAGCTGCGCGCCCAGATGCCGCGCTTCATTCGCGCCCGCGCGCACAGCAATGTGCCGTCCGATCTGCGTCCTGTCGTCCAGTTCGTCGAGCTTCAGGCCATCGACGCAGCAGACATGGAACAGATCCTGGAACAGGCCTTTCCGGACCGGGACGTGCTGACGGTGAACTCGAACCGGAACCTGAACACGGTCACATTGAGCGGGCTCGCGGATGATGTGAATGCAGCCATGTCGATCATCCAGCAGATGGATGAGCTGCGCTTCGCCGGCACTCAGGTGGTGACTGTAAGCCTGCGCAACTGGGAAGCGCTGGAGCTGGCGACCTCCATGGGCCAGATCCTGACCCTTGAAGGCTATATCGTCGGCGTCGGCGTGAACGCGCCGCGCTCTCTGACCTTGCTGCCGCTGAACTTCACCAACCAGATCATGATCTTCTCCTCCTCGCGGGAGCTGGCCGACCACGCCCTGGCGCTGGCGATCCGGCTGGATCGTGAAGCATATAACGCTGAAGTGCGCAGTGCGCACGTCTACCAGGCGCAGAACACGGAAGCCTCGGCTCTGGCGGATATTGTTGCAGGGGTCATGGGCGTTTCCAGCACCGCGGCGGGCGGCGCGGGGCGCGCCTCCGGCGAAGGCAATGGCGAGTCCGGCTCTTCAGAACAGAGCAGCCCGGTCCGCAATTACGAAAACATCACGGTCGATGAACAGGGCAACCGGGTCATCTTCTTCGGCACCCAGTCCGAGTATGATCAGTTCGTGAATCTGGCGCGTCAGCTCGACACTCCGGTGCCCGAAGTGATGATCGAGGTCACGATTGCGGAAGTCACGCTGACCGATGATTCCTCCTACGGTCTCGACATCCTGTTTGATTCCAACCTTGCGCCCCGTTTCCGGGCCGACCTCTCCAGCACGGGAAGTTTCTCGGGGACGGTTGAAACCGGACAGGTCACCCTGTCCGGATCCGCCAGCTCGGGAAGCAACCAGATCAACGTGCTCTCCACCCCGCGCATCGTGGCGCGTTCGGGCACCGAGGCGACTGTCCAGGTCGGCACGGATGTTCCGATCATCACCTCGCAGCGGGCCGCCAGCACCCAGTCCGGCGGCTCCACGGATGTGCTTCAGACCGTCCAGTACCGCAGCACAGGCGTGCTCTTGAGCGTGACCCCGCGTGTCTATAGCGGCAATCGGATCGATCTCGAGATCGCACAGGAAACCAGCGCGGCCGAAGCCAACAACGACTCCTCGATTTCCAGCCCGCTGATTTCCACCCGGACCCTGAACTCCCAGCTCTCCCTGCAGGACGGACAGACCGCTGTGCTTGGCGGTCTGATCGAGAACCGTTTCACCCGCGGCAATAACGGCATTCCGCTGATCAAGGACGTCCCGATCCTGGGCACGCCGTTCCGTTCGGAAACGCTGAATGCAACGCGGACCATGCTGGTGGTTCTGGTGACGCCTTTCGTTCTGGACACCCGCAATGATCGTCAGCAGGTCGTCGACACCCTGGTCCGGGCCCTGAACGAGGGCTTCCATAACCAGACCCGTCCGAACGGCACGCTGATGCCGCCGAATGAGCCCTTCCAGATCCGGGCCGCCGGCGGCGCCGATGCATCGAGTGCAGTCGCCGATCAGGACTAGCATCGGCATGAGCGCCCTACCCGCTCTGGTTTTCTCGGCTGGCCTTCTGGCGAGTCTGAGCGTGCTGTGGGTTGACCATGTCGTCAGCCTGCAACAGTCAGGACGCTCCTCCCCGCTCAGTCTCGTTCTGGCGGGCGGGCTCGGCGTCGCCATTGCGAGTGTCGCCCAGCTCACGCTGCATGATCTGGTGCTGACCGGGGCTGCCCTGGCCACGGCGACCGCCCTCATGGTAGCGGTCAGCACAGACCTGCGCTTCGGCCAACTCGCCGATTTGACCAGTCTTGTGATTGCGGTGAGCGCGCTGATCGCCGCGCCCCGGCTGACCGTCGGGCTTGGTTACGCCGAGATGATCATATCCGCGGTGACAGCAGCGGCTATTCTTGCGCTCGCAGGCCTGTACGGGCGGATAAGACGGGGAGAAATGGGTCTGGGGGCGGGAGACATCATCCTGGCCGGCGCCCTCGGTCTGTGGTGTCCGATCGTGACTGCCGCGCTCGGCGTCGCCTTTGGCGCGGGCCTGACGCTGATCGCAGGTCTGTTTCTGAAGGCTGGATCAGGAGCGCGTCTGCCGTTCGGCCCAGGACTCGCTGCTGGTTTCATCCTCGCCTATGTCCTAGAACGCCTGACATGACTGAGATCCGCACGCGGCCTGGCTTTTCGGTGATGGAGACCCTTGTCGCGGTCGCCCTTCTGGCGATTGCGATTCTTCCGCTCTACGCCTTTCAGCAGACCCTGGCTGACACCGCCGCCCGCCTTCAGACGGCTTCCGCCCTGCTGGATGCCCAGGAAAGCGCCCTGGCCGTCCTTCAGACCATAGACCCGATCGCGGAGCCCCAGGGCGAGATGGATCTGGGAGAGTGGCGCCTGAGCTGGGAAAGCCGCGAACTGGTCTCGGAACAACCTGCAGACGGCTATCTTGGCTCGAGCATCTGGGGTGTCGGGCTTTATGAAATCAACGCCACGCTTGAACGCGGCGAGACCCGGCATGAAATGAACTTCAGGCGCGTCGCCTGGGTGCAAGTCGTCGAGCCTGCACGCTTCTAGAGGGTGGCGCGATCAATGGCGCAATCGCCTTGCGCGACCTGCAGGTCCCAATTGCGTCCATCAGGACCCTCAATGCTGATGCGTCCAGGCGTGCAATAGCCGCTGGCGGCAAGCCGGAGCCCCTCGTCGACAATCACGCGCCAGCCGTCGGGCGCGTGCTCTGACAGTCGCGAGGAAATGGCGTCGGCGTCAAATGATTGGCTCTGGATGAAAGCGTCCGCGCGAATTGCGCCGAACTCGGTGACGAGGCTCCGCACGACCTGCCGGGCCTGCTGGCCTGCGATCATCCGCGAGATGGACGGAGCGCTGAGCGTGGCGGCGACGCCCAGAATCGCGACCACGATCAGGACTTCCATGAGAGAATAGCCCGCCCGGGCGCGGCGCAAGGCGCGTCCAGACCCGCGCATCATGACCTAAAGACCGATATCGGCGTCGTTCCCGGATCCGCCTTCCTGACCATCGGCGCCATAGGAGAACACCTGACCGCGATCAGAGCCGCCGCCCACGCGGTATTGATAGGGGCGTCCCCAGGGATCATCCGGCAGTCCGCCATCAAGATACGGGCCCGACCACATTCCAGACACCGAGTCTGTTGGCGTCTGCAGCAGGGCGAGACCCTCCTCCTGGGTCGGATACCGCCCGATATCGAGCCGCATCGTGTCCAGCGAAGTCTCGATCATCCGGATCTGGGTCTGCGCCGCCGTGACCTTGGATCGATCAAGCTGACCGAGCAAACGTGGCCCGACGAGCGTCGCCAGGACAGCAATGATGGCGACCGCGATCAGAACTTCCATCAGCGAATACCCCGCACGCGTATGGGGTTTGTAGCCACGGACAAGACGGATCATGCGCACACCTCTTGCAGGTCTGGGAAAGGCGAGGACGGCATCCCCTCGCCGAGTGCGTCAGTCATACCACTCGCCCGACAGGCATTCAAAGGCGCAAGTGCGGTTTGATCGGTTCCCGTGCGAGCAAGGCGCTGATATAGCTCTTGAACCTGAAGGAGCCGCTCATGACCCGTCATCTGTCCGCTACTGACGCCAACGCCCTCAAGGCTGGCGACGACCACTACCGCGCTTATGTGGGGCCGCCCGGCCGGTATGGCCTTCTGGGTTTGTTGCAGATGAACCTGCTGACCGCTCTCGGGCTTGAGGAAACCGACACGGTCCTCGATTTCGGCTGCGGTTCCTTGCGCCTTGGACGGTGCCTGATTCCGTTCCTGCTGCGCGGAAAATATTTCGGCATCGAGCCGCATGACTGGCTGATCCAGGACGGGTTCACACATGAAACCGGCGGCCAGCTGCGTACGCTGAAGGCGCCATTGTTCTCCAACGACGCCAATTTCGACTGCACCGTGTTCAACACTCGCTTCGACTTCATCATGGCGCAGTCGATCATCACCCATTCGGGCCCGGAGGAGACGGCGAAACTCATCAAGACCGCCGGCGAGGCCTTGAAGGAGGACGGCCTATTCCTGTTCAGCTTCATTCTGGGCGAGGATGACGCGCCGCTGCCCCAGGCCGCCTGGACCTATCCGGACAATGTGCCCTACCCCAAACCCTGGCTGGATCAGAAGTGCGCCGAAAGCGGACTGACGTTGAAACTGATCAACTGGCACCATCCGGGCGCGAAATGGGCCGCCATCGCCCGTAATCCCAAACGACTGGAAGCAATAAGCGACGAGCTGGGGCTGGCTGGAAAGCCGATCCCGCGCTGGCGCGCCTGACCGGGGCCAGGGGCCCTAGATGGCGATGTCGTAAATGCTCGTCATGGCCAGCACGAGACTGATCACGATCGTGCCGACAATCGAGGCGATGAACAGGATGGCGAGCGGTTCGGCCAGTGACGTCAGCCGCTTGGCGCGATTGCGCGATTCCTCTTCATAGATATCGGCCACGAAGAGCAGCATTTCATCCAGGCTCGCAGACGCGCGTCCCGTCCGGACCAGATTGATTGTCATGGAATCAAAACCCGCATGGGTCTTGAGCGCGGCGTCGATCGGCTCGCCAGACCGTATGGCGCGCCGCGCTTCAACAAGGCCTTGCTTGCGCCGGGCGGAGGTCACGGCGGATTCCGCCAGCACAAGCGCATCGACCAGCGGCGCTCCACCGGAAAGGGCCGTGCCGCACGTCCGCGCCCATCGCGCCACTTCAGACGCGGTCAGGAAGCTGCCGACCACAGGCATGCGGTGCATCAGCTCGGAAACGCTCCGGCGGACAGACGGATTGCGCGACAGGGCGAACCCCACGGCGATGGCTCCCGCCACAAACAGGCCGGACTGCACCAGATGCGTGCTCAGGAACACGCCGGTCTCGATCACCCAGCGCGACAGGGCCGGCAATGCGCTCCGGTCATCCCCCAGAAGATTGGCGAATCGCGGGACCACGAACAGGAAGATGAAGATGATGGCCAGAACGCCGGCCACCGCAAGAAACGCCGGATAGGATAGCGCGTTGCGGATCTCTGAGGCGGCCTTGAGATCATGCTCCATCTGGGCGGCGATATCGGCCAGCGCCTTGGGCAGCTGCCCTGTCGCCTCACCCAGCTCCACAAGCCGGGGCGCATAGTCGGGCAGATCCGGGAAGCCCTTGCGCATGGCAAGGGACAATTGCGTTCCGGATCGCAGATCCTGGCGCACGGCCAGAGCCTGTTCGGCCAGGTCCTGGCAGGGCTCGTCGGCGCTGAGCGAATCAAAGGCGTCCAGAAGCGGGGTGCCGGCCTTGAGCAACACCGACAGCTGCCGCATGAACCGAAACCGGTCCTGGGGACGGGCTTTCCTGCGATCATACTTGCGGGGCTCCAGCCCGGCTTCGGTCAGCCTGAACGGGGAGATCCGCTGTCCCTCAAGCTGGCGCAGCGCCTCCACCTCGTCCGCAGCCGTCAGCCGACCATCCACCTCGGCGCCGTCCGCATTCAGCCCGCGATAGACATAGGTGGGCATGATCAGTCCTGCCCGGTTTCGCGAA
>NZ_DJIQ01000046.1:0-3831 GCF_002433705.1 Oceanicaulis sp. UBA6590 | reverse complement strand
GATCTCCCGGTCCTTGCAGGTGCCCGGTTCGGATTCGTCAGCGTTCACTACGAGGTAGTGCGGGCGCGCCCCCACTTCCTTGGGCATGAACGACCATTTCAGGCCGGTCGGGAAGCCGGCGCCGCCCCGGCCACGCAGACCGGACTTCTTCATCTCGTCGATGATCCAGTCACGGCCCTGCTCAAGGATCTCCTTGGTGGCGTTCCAGTGACCGCGTTGCTTCGCCCCCTCAAGGCGCCAGTCATGGCGGCCATAGAGATTGGTGAAGATCCGGTCCTTGTCCTGCAGAAGCTGGGTCATGATTTACCCTTCCGCCTTGCCGGCCAGGTCTTTGGCCTGGTCGATCCAGTTGTCGCGCTCGATCCGGCCGCGCAGCTTCAGCGCCGCATCGACCCAGGCCGATTCTTCAGCCGACCAGCTTGCGATCTGGCCGTAATGATACACGCCGATTTCGTTAAGCGAGGCTTCCAGTTTCGGACCGAGACCGGACAGCTTCTTCAGATCATCGGCTTCGCCCTTGGGCTTTTTCAGAAGCGCCGGCTTCTTGCCCGCGCCAGCGTCCGCAGCGACGTCTTTCGGAGCCGTGGATTTCGCCTTCGCCTTGGGCTTGGCCTTGGTTTCGGCGGCCTTTTCCTGCGGCTTGGCCGGTTCGGCTTTCGGAGCTTCGGCTTTCTCGGCGCCCTTGGTGTTGGGCAGCTTGATCTTCTTGGCGCGAGAGCCGTCATAGAGGCTCTCATCGACCAGCGTCTTCACCGTCGCCTGGGTCGGTTCGGAGCAGGAGCGGCCCGAGATCGGTCCTGCCTTGACCTCCTTGCCGGCGCGCAGATCGTCGAGCATCTGCTCAAGCGCTTCAGCGGTCAGATCTTCGTAATAGAGGTCGCCCTCAGTGTTGGAGATCTGGACCATCGGCGCATTGGCGCAGGCGCCCAGGCACTCGACTTCTTCCCAGGCCAGCATGCCGTCAGACGACACATGCTCGCGGCCCTTCTTGCCGATCTTCTTCTCGCACACCGCTTTGAGGTCGTCCGCGCCGCGCAGCCAGCACGGGGTCGTGCCGCACACCTGGATCAGGTGTTTGCCGGTCTGCTCGAGGTTGAACATCGTGTAGAAGGTCGCGACCTCGTACACGCGGATATACGGCATGCCGCAGCGGGCCGCGATCTCGCGCATGGCGGGTTCGGACACCCAGTTGTCCTGCTTCTGCGCAATCCACAGCAGCGGGATCACCGCTGACGCCTTGCGCTCTTCAGGATATTTGGCGAGCCAGAATTTGACCTTGGCTTCGCTCTTCTCGTTGAAGGCGAAGCTTTCGGGTTGCTCGGCGGCGATGCGACGCGCGCTCATCGGTCAATCTCCCCGAACACGATGTCGAGCGAGCCCAGAATTGCGGACACGTCCGCAAGCATGTGGCCCTTGTTCAGATGATCCATGGCCTGAAGGTGCGGGAAACCCGGCGCACGGATCTTCAGGCGATAGGGTTTGTTGGTGCCGTCGCCGATCAGGTAGACGCCGAACTCGCCCTTGGGCGCTTCCACGGCGGCGTAATACTGACCTTCGGGCACATGAACGCCCTCGGTGTAGAGCTTGAAGTGCTGGATCAGCGCTTCCATGGAGCGCTTCATCTCGGCGCGGCGCGGTGGCGCGAACTTGGTGTCCACCGGCAGCACATCGCCCTGGTTCTCCTCGCGGGAGAGCCAGTCACAGCACTGCTTCATGATCTTCACGGACTCGCGCATCTCTTCCATGCGGCACAGATAGCGATCGTAATTGTCGCCGTTCTTGCCCAGCGGAATCTGGAATTCGAGCTCGTCATAGACCTCATAGGGCTGGGAGCGGCGCAGGTCCCAGGCAAGGCCCGAACCGCGCACCATGACGCCGGAGAATCCCCACTCAAGCGCTTCCTGCTTGGACACGACGCCGATATCGACGTTCCGCGCCTTGAAGATGCGGTTCTCGGTCAGAAGGGTCTCAAGATCGTCCACGTGCTGCGGGAACTGCTCACACCAGGCGACGATGTCGTCGATCAGCTCTTGCGGCAGATCCTGGTGCACCCCGCCCGGGCGGAAATAGTGGGCGTGCAGGCGGGCGCCGGACGCGCGCTCATAGAAGCCCATGAGCTTTTCGCGCTCTTCAAAGCCCCACAGCGGCGGGGTCAGCGCGCCCACGTCCATCGCCTGGGTGGTGACGTTCAGCAGATGGTTCAGGATGCGGCCGATTTCGGAGTAGAGCACGCGCACATAGGAGGCGCGCTTGGGCACGGGAATGCCCGCGAGCTTCTCGATGGCCAGGCAGAAGGCGTGCTCCTGATTCATCGGCGCGACGTAATCGAGGCGGTCGAAATAGCCGATGCCCTGAAGATAGGTCTTGTGCTCCAGCAGCTTCTCGGTGCCGCGGTGCAGAAGGCCGATATGCGGGTCAACGCGCTCGACGACTTCGCCATCCAGCTCCAGCACCATGCGCAGCACGCCGTGAGCGGCGGGGTGCACAGGGCCGAAATTGATCGTGAAATTGCGGATATCGGTTTCAGCCATGTCAGGCGTTCCCCTGCGGCGCCATGGCCGCCATCAATTCTTCGCCAGTCATCTTCTTGGTGTCCTGTGCGAAGTCATAAAAACGCGGTTTTGCATCGATGAAGACTTCCGAACGGAAGGTCGCAGCATCACTCAGCGGCACGGCGAAGGCGGAAATGGCGATCTTGTCGTGATCGTCCGCAAACCGCCAGGCGAGCGCAGAGCCGCACGTCTTGCAGAACAGGCGCTCGCCCCACTCCGAAGAACGGTAGACGCCCACAGCGTCCTGATCGTCAAAGACCGGGGCCGACAGCGCCATCACATCCATGAAGGGCCCGGCAGCCCAGGTCCGGCACTGTCCGCAATGGCACGCATCCACATTCTCGTCACGCAGCGTGACGGAGAAGGTGCAGGCCCCGCAAAGACAGCGCCCCTGTACAGGTTGAGACATCAAGCGCCCTCCCCGCCGGCCTTCTCGTCACCCGGAAGCACGTATTTCGCGCCTTCCCAGGGGCTGAGAAAATCAAAGTCGCGGTATTCCTGCACCAGCTCGACCGGCTCATAGACCACGCGCTTCTGCTCGTCGTCGTAGACCACCTGGTTGAAGCCCGAGAGCGGGAAGTCCTTGCGCAGCGGGTGACCGTGGAAACCATAATCGGTCAGTATCCGACGCAGATCGGGATGGTGATCGAACAGGATGCCGTACATGTCGAAGGCTTCGCGCTCGAACCAGTTCGCCGCCGGGAACAGCTCCACGACGGAATTGACGGGCGTATCCTCATCCGTGCTCAGAACCACGCGAATCCGCTGGTTCAGATGCATGCTCAGAAGATGATAGACCACATCGAACCGGTCAGAGCGGGACGGCCAGTCCACGCCGCAGATGTCGATCAGGGTGGTGAAGCGGCACAGGGCGTCATCGCGCAGAAACCTCAGCACCTTCACCACGCGGTCGCGGTGAATGGTCAGCGTCAGCTCCTCATGGGCGACGTCCACACTACGGACATCGTCGCTCAGCGCCGCCGAAAGATGGGCGCCCAGTTCAGTCATCGTTTCGGTCATGCTCATAAGAGCGTCTCCTAAACGGGCGCCTTAGCGCTCGATCGAGCCTTCGCGGCGAATTTTCTTCTGAAGCTGCAGGATGCCGTACACCAGCGCCTCTGCGGTCGGCGGGCAGCCCGGCACATAAATGTCGATCGGAACGATCCGGTCACAACCGCGCACCACCGAATACGAATAATGGTAATAGCCGCCGCCATTGGCGCAGCTGCCCATCGAGATCACGTAGCGCGGCTCGGGCATCTGGTCGTAGACCTTGCGC
>NZ_DJIQ01000066.1:0-46401 GCF_002433705.1 Oceanicaulis sp. UBA6590 | reverse complement strand
CTATACCGCCGGTGCGGCCATGCTGCGCGAGGGCAATCTGCCCGCCGTGGTCGTGGCCCCCGCGCACCTGTCGCGCCAGTGGGTGGAGGTGCTGCATCGCTTCACCACGCTGACGGCGTGGGAGGTGGAGACGACCAAGCCCTATGACCTGCCGCCGGCGGATGTCTATGTCTTCCGCTATTCCAATATCGGCAAATGGGTCGACGCGTTTGGCCAGTTCACCGATCAGGCCGGGCTGGGCCTTGTGGTGTTTGACGAGATCAGCGAGCTGCGCCACGGCGAAGACACGGTGAAGGGGCGGGCCTGTCTGAACTTCGCCCGCGCCGCCCGGCGACGTTTAGGGCTGGATGCGACGCCGCTTTACAACTGGGGCGTCGAGATCTGGACTGTGATGAAGTATCTGCGCCCCGAAGTGTTCGGCGAGCGCGGGGACTTCCTGCGCGAGTTTGCGCCCAGCGGGCGACTGGAAGACCCGCAGGCCGTTCGCGCCCTGCTGGTGGATGCCCACGCCATGGTGCGGGCCGAGCCGGTGGGCGCCATCCCGGTGAAAAAGTCCATCGTCCACGTCGATCACGATGTGGAGCAACTGGCCAGCGCTGAAGATTGGGCGGCGGAGCTGGCCCGGAAAGCCCGCGAGGGATCGTTTAACGAGCGCGGGCAGGCGGTGCGGGATCTGGACCTGCGCATGCGTCAGCTGACCGGCGTGGCCAAGGCGCGCAGTGTGGCGCGCCTGGCTCGCATGGCGATGTCGGATGGTGAAAAGGTGCTGCTCGCGGGCTGGCATCGCGAGGTCTATGACATCTGGCTGAAGGAGCTGGCCGAGTTCCAGCCCCGGCTCTACACGGGCACGGAATCTCAACGCCAGAAGCGCGAGGCCTTTGAGGATTTCGTGCGCGGCGGCTGCCAGTGCCTGATCATCTCGCTGCGCTCCGGCAAGGGTCTGGACGGCCTGCAAGCGGCGTCGAAGACGGTGATCATCGGCGAGCTGGACTGGTCGCCCGCCACCCATACGCAGGTGATCGGACGCCTCGCCCGGGAAGGGCAGGAGGCCGATGAGGTCCACGCCATCTTCCCGGTTGCTGCGGACGGGTCGGACCCGCCTATGGTCGAGATGACCGGGCTGAAGGCCAGCGAACAGCACGGCGTGCTGGATGGCGATGCGCCGCTGGATGTGAGCACGCGCGACGATGGCAGCCGCGTGCAGGCGCTGGTCAATCGATATCTGACAAAACAAGACGGGAGGGCGGCATGACGGACGTCAAACGCCCGGTGTTGCGATGGCATGGCGGCAAATGGCGGTTGGCCCCTTGGGTGATCCGTCACTTCCCGCCGCACCGGATCTATGTCGAGCCCTTTGGCGGGGCGGGGAGCGTGTTGTTGCGCAAGCCGCGCGCCTATGCCGAGGTCTATAACGATCTCGACGGGGACGTCGTCACCCTGTTCCGTGTGCTGCGCGATGAGGCCCAGGCGGCGAGGCTGATCGAACTGTTAAAGCTGACCCCGTTCTCGCGGGATGAGTTCCTGGCTGCATATGAGCCCACGGAGGATCCTGTGGAGCGGGCGCGGCGACTGGTGGCGCGATGCTTTATGGCGCACGGGACGACAGCCCGCCGCGTCAATCAGACTGGCTTCCGGGCCAAGGCCTATCGCCAGAACCAGACCGGGGCGCAGGACTTCTCGACGCATCCGGACACGCTGGAGGCGGTGGTGGAGCGCCTGCGCGGGGTGTGCATCGAGAATCGCCCCGCCGTGCAGGTGATCGAGCATCAGGACGGGCCGGACACGCTGCACTATTGCGACCCGCCCTATGTGCATCAGACGCGGACGGCGTCGCGTGGTTCGGCCAATGACCGGGCCTATGCTGTCGAGATGAACGATGACGATCATGTGGCGCTGCTCGATTGCCTGAAGGGCTGTCAGGGCCATGTGGTGCTGTCGGGCTATCCCTGCGCCCTCTATGACGACGCCCTGCCGGGCTGGACCCGCGTGGAGCGGGCGGCGCTGGCCGATGGTGCGCGCAAGCGCACCGAGGTGCTGTGGATCAATCCGCGCGCCACAGAGGCGCTGGCGGGCGGATCAGGTGCGCAGATGCCGCTTCCCATGGTTGGGGGTGCGGCATGAACGGGCCACGCCTGTCAGTGACGCCCGCCGGCGCGATCGAGGATGTGATCGCCGGTCACATGCGCGACAGCGATTATCGGGTGCTGTGCGCCCTGGGCACCTTCACGGATCGCCGGGGATGGACCACGCCGACGCGTCAGTCCCGCCTGGCCGCGCGGTGCGGGTTCGGGCGCCAGAAGGTGAATGAGGCGCTGACCGTTCTGGAATGGCTGGGCTGGGTCGAGGTGCGGCGCGCCGAGCGCGCGGACAAGCCTGCGGCTTATCGCGTGCATCTGGATCCGGGTGATGAGCGAGAGCCGGGAGATGCGCCGGACCAGTCGCTGGCGGAGTTCAAAAAATTGCGCCGGGGTGAGCCGTCCGCTGAGGCTGAGGACGGGGCTCAAGATCCCGCCGAAAACGGAGGCGATGAGGGCGCGACCCTGTCGCCCGTGGGCGACACCCCCCCTGTCGCCGGTGGGCGACAAGGCCCTGTCGCCCCAGGGACGACACCCCCTGTCGTCGCTGGGACGACAGCAGGAACGATTCCTTTTAACGAAAAAAAGAAACAAAAAGCGCCGGGTCCGGTCGCTTCGCCGCCGGATGGCGGCGACCGGACCGACGCGGTCGAGCCGAAACCCGCAGCCGACAGCGCCAAGCCCATCCGGTCAAAGACTCGGCGAGAGGGCGGCTCGGGCAAGGGTCGCGGCAAGAGCCGCCTGCGTCAGTTCAAGTCGGGCCCTGCGGAGCGACTGGCCGAGCGTGAGCCTGTGCCAGAACCCGACCTGCCCGAATACGATCATGGCTGCGCCGAGGGCGCGTTTCTGGACGCCATGCTGGGCGGGACGGGACGCAGCAACCGGCATGCGGCCCCCTGGCTGACGCCGGAGGGCGGGTTCCGGTTTCGGATCGTGCGGCATCCGCTCAACGGGGACGGGGTGAAGGGGCTGTATCTGGTGGCCGAGGACCAGGTCGCATTCCGGTCCACATTCACCGGGGCGATGATCCATTTCGGCTTTCCTGACACGGCGCTGGTCATCCCCGCGTTCTGGGAGCGGGCCAAGGCTCGCCTGCGGGATAGGGGCGCATGGCGCAGCGAATATGAACATGTCGGGGCCGATGCCCTGACCGAGACGGCGACAGGCCAACAGCGGGAGACGCGAGCATGAGCGGACAGGGCCGGATGATGGCGAGTGATGAGGCTCGTAAGGCGCTGAAGGAACGCGAGGCCGAACGTCGCGCAGCCATCGCGCGGCGGAAGGCCGAGAACGCCCGGGCGGCGCAGCGCAAGGCCGAACAGGTCTCGGCGCGGCAGGTTGCTATGAAGGCCGAGCCGCTGCCCGACTGGGTGGAGCGGCTGAAGCCCGAGGACCGGGCGCGGATCCGCGATCAGGTCGATGCGGATGAGTTCGCCGCGCGCCGTGACCGGGAGCGTTTGTTCCATCAGGTTAAGGCGGACTTGTCGCGCCGGACCCAGACGGCGGAGCTGGACGTATTCTCGGCGATCGCACGTGGGCTGGTCACCGATGGCAAGCATCTGCGCGCCCTCGCGCCGACCAAGCAGATCGCCGAGCTGGGGCTGGGACGGGGGCGGAACCCTGCCGTCTTGAACCGCAAGCAGCTGGCGGCGGCGTGCGCCTGGCACGACCTCTGGATGGAGAGCCGCTATGGCGCGGCGGCGGTCGATCCCTCGCGCGTCAAGGTCGATGGCGGCGGCGGCGGCGACGCCGAGCTGGGCCTGATCCGCGCGGCGGAGGCGGCGAAGCGGCTCCAGCGCCTGCGCGACGTGGTGGCGCGGGACGGGACGCACGGCAAGACCAAGCTCGAGCTGATGGTGTTCGTGCTGGAAAAAGATCAGCCGCTGCAAAACTACTCGCTGGTCAAAATCCTCAATGTTTCCGGGCGTGACCAGCTGCAGGGGGCTCGTCTCCTGCTGTTGACAGACGCCCTGTCAACGGTCGCGCGTCAACTTGGCTATTGACGTTTCGAACGTTCGGCGGATATACGTTTCAGTCATGAGGCGAAGTTGCGCCGACACAGACGCCCGGGCGGACGACCGCGCCGGGCGTCGTCATGTCTGGCCACCACTAACCCCTTGAAAACCCACGTCCCCAACCCGCCCTCGCGGGTCCTCCTGAGCCCTTTCGACGTATACGGGGCGTCTGAGCGCGGGACTTCACCAGCCACACAAGGTTTTGAGATGGTTGACGTTTCGGGCGCAGTTGACGGTTCAGGGCTCGCATCCCGGCTGCAGATCTATCGATTATCTGAGTTGCGTCCCTATGACCGGAACGCACGGAAGCATTCTAAGCGTCAGATCGAAGTTCTGGCCGAGCAGATCAGGGTCAATGGTTTTAATGCGCCTATTGCTGTTTGGCGCGATGGAATGATTCTGGCGGGCCATGGCCGTGTTGAGGCGGCAAAAAAAGCCGGGCTGACTGAGGTGCCTGGGCTCGACTGTTCGCATCTCACACTTGAGCAGGCCCGAGCTCATATTCTTTCCGACAATCGCATTGCTGAAATGGCGAAATGGGATGATGTGCTGCTAAGGGATGAGCTCGGCGAACTACACGATCTCGGTTTCGATTTCGAGATCACAGGGTTCAATCCCAATGAGCTATCGAAGCTGATTGAGGACTTTGATCTGCCGTCTGAAAAACGGGAGGTTGCGCGGTCAGCCAAGAAGCGTGAGCCGCTTCCGTGGAATGAGGCCTCTTCTGAATTAGATAGGACTCAAGACCCGACGCGCCAGGCAGCAACAGGGCCAGTTGAGGTAAAGACGAAACCCAAGCAGCCGCAGGCGGAGCTTTGGGTTCTGCCCGACCCTGAGTCGCTGGGCGAGCGTAAGATCGCTGATGCCGAAACTGATCCTCTGTTGGGTCCGCTCATCGCTAAGCAGGGGGAGCTTTGGATCATTCCGGCGCACCCCGAGGATCCCGATGGCCCTGCACACAAGCTGATCTGTGGATCTTGTCTGGAAGCGGAAACTGTCACGCGAGTATGCGGGCCCGGCGAGGCCGCGATGCTGCTGACTGATCCGCCATACGGCGTCGATTATGCCGGGAAAGTTCGAGCTCAGAACAAGGCTCTCGGTTTGAAGGGGAATGATACTGAGATTGCTTCGGATGATTTGCCCCTGGAGCAATTGCGAGCGTTCTTGGCTGATGCATTTTCAAATGCATTCACCGCTCTTCGTAAAGGGGGGGCTGTCTGGGCGTTTTCGGCCCCAGGCTCTGATGGTCAACTCGCTGTCATGCTCGGGCTTATGGACGCTGGATTGCCCACCCGCCATGGCTTGTCCTGGGTCAAAAACCAGATGGTCCTTTCACGCGCTGACATCAATTATCGCCATGAGGCGTTACATTACGGATGGAAGCCTGGCGCGGCCCATGTCTGGCACGGCCCAACCAATGAAGAGTCTGTTTGGGAATGCCCCAAGCCGAGGGCATCCAAGGCGCACCCGACCATGAAGCCGGTGGCTTTGTTGGAGCGGGCTTTAAGAAACTCCTCAGTCTCAGGTGATGTCGTGCTCGATCTGTTTGGCGGTTCGGGTTCAATTCTCGAGGCTTGTCATAACCGTGGTCGCTTGGCGCGAATGACCGAGTTGAGCCCGCAATTCGCTAGCGTGATCTTGCGGCGTGCGCGTGTTTGTGGGCTGACGCCGCGCCGCGAAGACGGCGCGTCGATCGAGGATGCAATAAAAAGCTACGATAATGACCAGCCGCACGCCGCCGGGGAGGGCGCGGCGGCGCTGAGCTAGGGAGGCTTCCCTGTGACGAACTCCCCTGCGCCTCGCATCGATCCTGATGCGAAACTGGCGGATGGTTCCCCGGCATACTTTCGCAGCGGTGCGGCTTATGCCGCCGCGCGTATAAATCCAGAGACTGGTCAGTCTTTTACTCGTGCTGCCGCCAGCAAATGGAATAAGGAGGGGCTCCTCGCTTTTGTTCCCGACCCTTTGCGTGACGGAAAAAAGCTCTTAGACGCGGCTGCATCTGACCGCGCACGTGATGAGCACCAGAACCCATTAAAGCGCCTCGCCCCTGCGCCAGGCGCCGCAGAATCTGCCGCTTCCACCGATCCTGTCCCGGGTGAAGCGGCGGCGTCATCCGCTGCGCCGACGGAACAGCCCCTCTCGTCGGATGCGGCGGATGACAATTTTTCCGGAGATGCGCGGCCCAGGCGTGATCAGACTCAAGAAACAGTTGGACGTGCGAAGGCGCACGCCGCCGTTATCGATGTTCGGTTGAAAGAGCTTGCATACAAGGAGAAGCTCGGCCAGCTCGTTCCGGTGTCTGAAATTCGCTATCGGGAAACAGCCCGCATGGGCGCTCTGCGGGACTCCTTGGTCCAGCTCGCCAGTCTGGTTGCGGAAGAGGCGAATCCAGATGATCCGGGCCGGGCGCGCAAGGCGATCATGGCGGGCGTTAATCAGGTTCTGAACCAACACATTGCCGAAGCGCGGACCGAACTAGCCGAAGCTGCCAGTCAGGCCCTGCAAGCGGCTGAGGAGCGCGCCGCCGAGCGTGTCGCCGCTCATGCCTGACGGGTCATCGCCTCAGTCTGAGTTCACGCCGGATCCCGCTTTCGCGTCTGATCCGGCCTATGTGTTCACGATGAACGCCCTGGCGGTCGAGGCTGCGGCGCTTGATGCCCTTGCGCCTCCGCCGCCCTTTGATCCGGGCAGCTGGGCCGAGGCGCATATCCGCTTTCCGGAAGGCTCGCCCAAACCCGGTCCGTATCGTCATACGACTGCGCCGTTCCTGGTTGAGCCGCTGGCGCGGTTGAGTCCCGAGGATCCTTGTCAGGATGTGGTGATGATCAAGTGCGCCCAGTCAGGCGGCACGGTCACTGCCGATTTGTTCCTCGCAGGCGTCCTGTCCAATCTTCGCGCGCCCGCCATGATGATCCAGCCGACACTGGGACAGGCCAAACAATGGGCGGAGAACAAGTTCTGGCCCATCATCGAGGCCAGCCCTGCGTTGGGCGGGGATGCGGAGCAGGGCATTATCGGCTCGGTCCTGCCACGGTCGGCCCGGACCGAGGGCGGATCGACCGGGCTCAAGATCCGCTTCATGAACGGCTCCTATCTGATGCTGGCCGGGGCCGAAAGCCCCAACACCCTGCGCCAGCACACGGTCCGATTCCTGATCCGCGATGACATTTCGGGCTGGGAGGAAGACGCCGGCGGCGAGGGTCATCCCATCGCCATCTCCGACAAGCGGGTCGATCTGAATTACGCGCTGGGCCTCGCAAAGAAGTTCGACATTTCCACACCGCTGATCCTGCGCGGTTGCGTGATCACCGCCAAATATGAGGCCAGTTCCAGGGGCCGCTGGTATATGGGCTGCGTCCATTGCGAGGCGCGTTTCGATCTGCGGATCGAGGACATGCAGATCGCCGAGAACGGCCCGCCCTGGAATGTCCGCTATGACTGTCCGGCCTGCGGGTGCGAGCATACCCACGCTGACAAGCGCGCCATGAATGCGCGCGGGATCTGGATCCACACCCGCGAGATCGACGGCGTCAAACCGCCCCGTGTGATCGCGACCGAGGAAGAGGCGCAACGCTGGCTCACCCGCGATCTGGGCGTTTACGCCATGCGTCCGGGCTTCTGGATCACCGGCGAGATGAACCCCTTCCTCACATGGGAGATGCTGGCCCAGAAACAGGCCGACGCGAAGGGCGACCCCAAGGCCGAGATGGTCTTCATCAATCTCGATCTGGGCCGCCCGTATGAGGTCGAAACCCTCACCCCCGATTGGGAAAAGCTCTACGCCCGCCGCACGACCGAGTTCTCCAAGGGCGAGGGCGCCTGGGGCCCGCTGGTCTTCACGCTGACGGTCGATGTGCAGCGCGACGGGCTCTATTACCTGATCAAGGGATACGACGCGGAAGAGCGCGGCTGGTATCTCGACTGGGGCTTTCTGGCCGGTGAAACGGCGGAAGCCTTCAAGGGCGCCTGGCCCAAGCTCGATGTGGTCGCCCAGCGGGGCGCGCCCTTGCCCGGCGGCGCCCAGATCCGGTTTGACGGCATCGGCGTCGATGGCCGCTATAACACCGATGCGGTGCATAAATGGGTCGCCCGCAATCATCATTTGGGCGCCAAGGTGCTGGTGGGCGATCCGGGCTGGACCAAGCCGCTGATCGCCCGCACCGAACAGAAAGAGGTCGGCAAGACCGGCAAGAAGAAAAAGTACGGGCTCAAGGTCTGGCACACCGGCACCTGGCCGGCGAAACAGATCCTCGTCACCCGATACGCCCGCACGCTCGACAAGATCGGCGAAGCGGGCCCGCCGCCGGGCTTCTGTTTCTTCCCGGGCGAGGCGGAAGAGGCGCTGTTCCAGCAGCTCACCTCTGAATACCTCAAGGAAGAACGCTCTAAATCCACCGGCTATGTGCGCCAGATCTGGGTGGCGCGCGGCGATAACCACTGGTTTGACACCGATGTGCAATCGGTCTGTCTGCTCGAACATATCGGCGCGCGTCGGGGTCGGCGCGGCTCCTGGTCCGATCAGCAATGGGAAGATCGCCGGGCCGATATCGAGGCGCTGATCGAGGCTGCGCGCGGGGATCAGGATGACCTGTTCGACCGCCCCTCCATCGGGCCCGCGCCGAAGGCGGATGTGCCCGGTAGCGAGAGCAAACGCGAGTCCGTCATGGCGCGTCTGGGGCGGTTGAACTCGGGCTAGCGTCTCTGCAGTTCTCGCCGGATCTCATCGACGAGCGTGTCGGCATCAGGTGCAACTGAAATGACAGTCTGACAGCTTGGGCAGGAGAACAGCATGTACGTGCCTCCGGCTGAATGAAACCGCGTGAAAACAGGCTGACCGATCACGTTTGAACACTTGGCGCACTTGGCCATGTCGAACTCCATTTCTCGAATCTATGACGAGGAGAATCGCCTATGGCGCGAACAGTCGCAGAGATCGAGGCTGATCTCCAGAAATACCGCGCGCGCCTGGATGAGGTGCTGGACCCGGCCCGCGCCGACCGTCTCAAGCATGGCGACCGCGAGATCGGCCGTGGATCCGGCAAGGATCTGGAACAGTCGATCCGCAACCAGATCAGCCTGCTCGAGCGCGAACTTGCCCGCGCTCTGGGCCGTCGCGGTCCGAACCGTCCTGTGGGGGTCTGATCATGTCCAACGCCATTGCCCGCCAGCGCGTGCGCAAGCGCCGCGCTGACGCCTCCGCGCGCCCGGCGCCCAAAGCCGACAGCCTGATGGTCAATCGCAGGCCGAGCCGCGCCCATGCGGCGGGCGATCCGTTCGACACCCAGTTTGCCGGATCCTTCAATTCGCACGGCTCCAGCGATGCCGACTGGCTGGGCGACCGGCTCACCGCTATCGCCCGGATCCGCGATGTCATCCGCAATGAACCGCTCGCCGCCTCGGGGGTGGAGCAAAAGCTGTCCCTGCTGGTGGGCGAGGGCTGGCAGTTCCAGTCCGCCCCCGATGCCGATGTGTTCGATCTCGATCCCGCATCCGAAGAGTACGAGGCGCTCGCCCGCTCGATTGAAAAGGCGTGGCGGCGCTGGGCGTCTGATCCGCTGGCCCGCAATGACTGGGAAGAGCGCCTGCCCTGGGATCTGCAGCTCGACCTGCTGGCCCGCAACTATATCGGGGCCGAAGGCGAGGGTTTGGCTCTGGTCCTGTTCGACGCCGAGTCCGAAACCTTCGGCACGCGGCTTCAGGTGGTCGATCCCGACCGTCTGGCCCAGCCTGCGGGCTGGCCCGATGGCGCGGGCGGCGAGATCGAGATCGAGGGGCAGGGCGGCGCAACCTATACGGCGCAGGCGTCCGATTGCCGGGCGGGCATTGCCCGGGATGAGCGGGGCCGCCCCATCGCCTATCACATCCTCGACGCGCACCCTCATGATATTGGCCTTGCCGGCGTCATGGGCCAGTTCGCCGGCCGCTGGTATCCGGTGCGCACGCCGGGCTTTGAAACCGACACCCGCCCCTGCGTCCTGCATGTCATGAAGCAACGCCGGGCCGGTCAGTCGCGCGGCATTTCCGACTTTGTCGCGGCGCTCGGCGCCTATGCCGCCTTCCGCGATATGGGCGAGGCTGAACGCCGCGCCCGCATCATCAACGCCCTGGTCGTGGCGCAATACACCAGCGCCATGTCCGACCCCGAGGCGTTGGCCGAGATTCTCGGCACGGAAAACGCCGACGGCGTCCTCGCCAACCGGGTCCAGTATTACGAAGAGTATGGCGTCGGCACCGTGGCGGGCTCGCGCGTCATCCAGCCCTATCCGGGCGACAAGCTTGAATGGAACTCCGAAACCCGCTCGGCCAATGAATGGGTGGACGCTATGTCCTTCCTGGCGTTGCAGGCGGGCATGCCGCTGGGGCTGGGCTATTCCATGGCCACGCGGGACTTTTCGCGCACCACCTTCAGCTCGGCCCGCACCGAGATCAATGACGCCTTTCGCGCCATCAAGCGCGAGCGCTCGGTCATCCGCCTGCATGCGGTGCGTCCGCTCCGCCTCGCCGTCCTGCAAGAGGCCTATGACAGGGGCGAGTTGGCGGTCCCGCCCGGCGCCCCGTCCATCTGGGACGCCCCCGCCGCCTATATCGCGGGGCAGGATATCGGCCCGGGCCGCGAATATGTGGACCCGGTGAAAGAGGCGACGGGCGACCGCATGGAAGTCGAGAACCTCTCCGCTGCCCCGTCCGACATCGCCGCCCGCCGCGGCCAGAACTTCGACGATGTGGTCGCCCGCTCCGCCCGCGACAATCGCGCCATCCAACGCGCCGGGCTCCAGCTGGGCGATATCGGAACCATGGCCGCTGCGGCCTCGGGCCGGGATGAGGAAGAGCCGCCGCGGCAGGGCCGCTAGTTTTTACTGATCCTCGGGGCGTCCGCCCCTGCGGTTCCGGCCATAGGGCCGGGCGGGCGTCCGCCCTTGCGGGTCGCTATCGCGCCCCGGTTTTCCTGATCTAACGCCTCGGCGGGCATCGCCCGCCGCAAGCGCGACCGCGCGCCCGCGCCCATGCGCGGAACCGACCGAGCGGACGCGAGGAAGGACTTACAAAAATGCCCCAATCTCTCCGCTTGCCGAGCGGGCCGCAGCGCCTTGCGCTGGCCTCCGGCCATGACACGGCCCTGATGCACCCGGACTTCGCCCCCCAGGCGCGGCGCGCGGATATCGAGCCCGGCCTGATCTCGCGTCTGGCGCAGGGCTCGGCGGACATGCTCGAAGCCCTGACCGATGCGGTCCGTCCGCAGGCGGAGCGTGATGACTGGGCGCCGGAGATCCCCGAATGGGCCGAGGGTGGAGAGCGCACCCGGTCCGGCTTCACCCTGATCGACAATGTCGCCCTGATCGAGATCACCGGTGTTCTGATGTCGCGCGGTTTCGAGGGGTGGTTCTCGGGCTGCTACTGGCCCGGCTACCGCGATTACGTAGCGGCGGTGCGCGCCGCCAATGAGGATGAGCGCGTGGACGCCATCCTGCTGCGCTTTGATACGCCCGGCGGCTATGTGGCCGGCTGCGCCGAGGCGGCGCAGGCCCTGCGTGCCATGAACCAGTCCAATGGCGGCAAGCCGTTAATCGGTCATGCGGATGAGCTGTGCGCCTCGGCGGGCATGAAACTCGCCGCCCAGTGTGACGGGCTTTACGCCAGCGACGGCGCGATGGTCGGCTCGGTCGGCGTCCGGATCGGGTTTTTCGATTTCGAGGGCGCCCTCGAACGGTGGGGCGAGCGCTCGCACCTCTATAAATCCGGACGCCTGAAGGATATGGGCTCGCCCCTGCGTGCGCCCACCGATGAAGAATCCGCGATCTATCAGGCCGAGGTCGATCATCTGGCCGATCGCTTCTATGTCGAACTCGCCCTTGGTCGCGGGCTGGATCTCGAGGCCGTCCGCGAGTCTCGCGGCTGGGAGGCGCGCACCTTCACGGCAGGCGATCCGCCGCCGCCGGCGGAACTCGATCCGCTGGCCGTCGATCTGATCGACGGCGTCATGGCCGAGCAGGACGCCTTCGCCATCGCGCAATCCCTCGCGGGAACGCCCGCTGCGGTCAATCCGCCCAATCCCGTATCCGTCAGCGCCGCGGCCAGCCGCGCGGCGTCCTGCGATGAGGCCGAACAGGGCCGCTCTGTTCCCGCGGCTGGTCAGATGGAGACCCCCATGTCCCTCAAAGCGAAGATGGCCGCACTGGTGGCCAAGGCCTCGGGCGGCGACGCCAACGCCCAGGCCGAACTCGATGACATCCGCAGCCTGATCGCTGCCAGCGCCGAAACCGAAGACGACGCCGACGCCATGGACGGTGAAGACGAAGACGCCGCCAACGGTAAAGGCGAGGGCGAAGACGACGCCGAAGCGACTGACGGCGAGGATGATGATACCGCCAACGCCGAAGGCGAAGACGATGACGCCGCCGACGCTGAGGATGGCGAGGATGACGATGCGGAAGCCCGCGCCGACAAGATCCTCAACGCGCCCGAGGCCAAGGGCCGTGAAGCCCTGGCCGGCAAGCTCGCCGTCAAGGTGGCCGGCGGCAAGCTCACCCCCGCCGAAGCCCTCGACATGCTGAAAACCTCGCCCAAGGGCGAGAGCGACTTCCGCAAATCCGCCAGCGCCTACACGCCGAAAGGTGCGAAGCCGGGCTCGGGTGCAGGCTCCGGTGCGCCGAAAGGGTCGGGCGCGGATGCGCTGCTGTCTCAGGCGCACAAGAGCCTGTCCGCCTTCAGGAACTAGCGGGCGGTTTCGCCTGCTCGGCCCTCGCGGGGGCGGCCATAAAGGCCCTCGCACCCACCATCACGAAAGGAAGAGGGAACAATGTCTCTCATGGTGTCTACCGGGGCTGAGCCGAAAGCCCCCTCTGATGTGGTCAAGTATGAAACCCATCAGTCCTTCACCCGCACGTCCGGCCTGTTCAAGGCAGGATCCGGCGCGGCGGTGTCCATCGCCCTGGGGCTGATCCTCGGCCTGTCCGGCGCCCTGTCCATCGCTGGTGCGGCGGATGACGGCATTACCGGAAATGGCGCGATTTCCGGCGTCGCTCTGGGAGCCAAGGCCCAGCCGGGCGTCTACAGTGTTGAAGCAATCTCGGCGGGCACGAACACGGCCACCTTTGCGGTGTTTGATCCGTCGGGCAATCGTCTGGCCGATGCGGTCACGGGCACGCCCTATGACAATGGCCAGATCGCCTTCGCCATCGCGGACGGCGCGACCGACTTTGTGGTCGGCGACAGCTTTTCGATCACCGTGACCGAGACCAACGCAGGCAAGTATGTCCCGCTCGATCTCAGTGCGGTCGATGGCGCCCAGACGGTGGCCGGCATCGCCCTGGCTGATCTGACCGTGCCCGATGGCGCGGATGCGCCCGGGCTGGTGCTGGTGAACGGCCCGGCTTTCGTGCTGCGCAAGCACCTGACCTATCCCGATGGCGCCAGCGCTGCCCAGAAAGCCGCCATCGATGCGGCGCTTCTGGCGCGTCAGATCAAGGTCGTGGACGCGGTCTGATCTGAGCAGGGCGGCGCGCCGCCCTGATCTCTTCTCAATCCCTCACGGCGCCACTGCGGCGCTGTCTTCACATGGATACGGCGCCGCAGCGCGACGCCGTCAGGGAGCCCCCTATGCCTAAGTTCAATTTTCCGTATTCCGCCCGCTCCATGACCATGGAGGTGCGCAAGCACCCCTTGCGTTATGGTCTCGTTTCGTCACTGAACATCTTCCCGCTGGAGCCGATTGACTCCACCTTCGTGCAGGTCACCGAAGACAATGGCGTCCTGCAGGTTCTGGCCGCCAAGGAGCGCGGCGCGCCCGGCCAGAAGTCTGACAACGGACGGCAGAATCTGAAGATCTTCCAGGTGCCGCACTTCCCGGTCGAGGATCAGATCCTGGCCAGTGATCTGCAGGACCGCATGATTGTGGTGGAGGGCCGGGAAGTCCGCGCGAACCTGCCCATGGAGCTGGCCAAAAAGCAGCGCACGATCGCACGAAAGCACGCCATCACGGCGGAGTATCTGCGGGTTCAGGCGCTCAAGGGCATCATCAAGGATGGTGACGGCACGACTTTGTCCAACCTCTACACCGATTTCGGCGTCAGCCAGCATGTCGTCTATTTCGACCTCGACAATGAAGAGGCCGATATCCGCGGCGCGGATGAAGCGCTGCGGGGCTATATCGAGGACAACCTTCTGGGCGAAACTCTGGCCGAAGTCGAAGTGCTCGTCTCGCCGGAATTCTTCGGCAAGTTCGTCGAGCATCCGAAAGTGAAGGCGCTTTATGAAGCGCAGGACAAGCGTGAGCTGCGGGACTTGCCTCGCTATACTGAAGCGGGTGCGACTGGGCGCATGTTTAACCCGTTCGGCCCGGTCACCTATGTTGAATATCGCGGCTCGGCCCCGACCAAATCCGGCTCTGAGCGCTTCATTGCTGCGGGCGAGGGCCATGCCTACCCCGTGGGCACCTCTGAAACCTTCGCCACGTTTGCCGCCCCGGCGGACACCCTGTCCGAACTCAATGATCTGCCGACGATCATCGACATGGATCTGGGAGATAATGCGGGTCGCTTCGCCTTGCCGATCTTCATGTCCGCCGAGCTGATGAAGCACGGCAAGGGCGTGGAGCTGTGGTCGGAATCCAACTTCCTGCCGCTCTGCAAACAGCCCAAGGTCCTGGTCAAGGTCAGCGCCTCCGCCGATCCGGGCTAACCCGACCTCCCCAGCCTGATCAGCTCCCGGGTGCGCCCGGGGGCTGATCGCCTTTTCCCGTTCCTTGGCCCGTCCGGGCCTGCGGTCCTCGCTTCGCTGCGGGCGCGCGGTTGCGCTTGCGGCGGACTTCGCCCGCCGTCGGGTGATCACTCACACCGGGGCGCGCCAGCGACCCGAAAGGGCGAACGCCCGCCCGGCCCAATGGCCGGAACCGCAGGCCCGGACGGGCCGAGGAGGGTGTCATAACTTCCTTCGATCAAGCCTTCGAAACCGCCTTCGGCGACGCCTCGGGCGCGACCTTCGGCGAGCCGATGGACTATGCCGGGCCGGGCGGGAGCCCTGTGGTGCTGGCGGTTCCGGTGATCCTCGATGACACGACCGAGCCGCTCAATGCGGGCGAGTTCGGCTCGATGCGCGCGGCGCGCCGCACCGGCACGGCCTTCCGCAAGGCCTTCCTCGCCGCCGGCGTCGAGCCCGTGAAGGGCGGAACCTTCACCCGGTCCTCGGGTGCAGTCCTGACCTTGTCCGAAGCCCCCACCGGCCCCGACAGTGTCGGCCAGTACACCTTCGATTTTGGCGCGTGATCTCTCACGCCGGGCCGCGCAAGCGGCTCGCAAGCGCGACCGCGCGCCCGCAGCGAAGCGAGGACCGCAGGCCGGAGGCCGAGGAAACAAGACTCGCGGAACCGCAGGCCCGGACGGGCCGAGGAACAAGAAAAAGGTTCACACCATGCTGCGCCGCTTCCTCTCGCGTCTCGGGCGCGATCCTGATTTCATCATCGGCACCAAAGCTGATCCCTATATCCGCCGCTGGTGGATCCTGCCCCGCAATCGCTGGTTCAATATCTATCTGCACAACATCCTGCGCAGTGATGATGACCGGGCGCTGCACGATCATCCCTGGTGGAATGTCTCAATCGTGCTGAAGGGCGGGTATGTCGAGGTGCTGCCCGGCCCGGGCGGCGTAACGGATCCCGATACCTTCCGACGGATATGGCGCAGACCGGGTTCTGTTCTCGCCCGCCGGGCGGGCGCTGCGCATCGGCTCGAGATCCACGACCGTTCGGCCTGGACCCTGTTCATCACCGGCCCGCGCATCCGCGAGTGGGGCTTCTACTGCCCCAGGGGCTGGGTGTTCTGGAAACGCTTTGTCGCCAGCGATAACCCCGGCGCGATCGGTCGCGGTTGCGGAGAGGATTAGAGCCTCGGCGGATTTATCCGCCGCAAGGGCGACCGCCCGCCCGCGCTCGTGCGCGGAACCGCAGGCCCGGACGGGCCGAGGAACCAGAATCATGTACCTCAACTCCACAGCCTTCGGAATCGACGTCTCGGTCACCGAGGCGCTCGCCGCCGATATCGACGCCACGGTCGAGGAACTGGCCGAAGCGGCGATGGCGGCGGCGGACGCGGTCGCGGACTGGGGCAAGTCCCAGTTACGGGCCGACACTGCACCGGCTCTGGGTGACCGGGTGTCCAAGGCGTGGCGGTCGCGGGTCTTCCCCCGGCGGGGCGCATCCCTGACGCCGACCATCAGCTGGTGGAGCAATGCGCCCCATATCATCCGCGCCTTCTCCGAGGGGGTGACCCTGCGGTCGGAGTCCGGCTTCTGGCTGGCGATCCCGACCGAGAACGCGCCGCAGGCGGGGCGGTCCTTTGGGACCAGCGGGCGACTGCGCCGGGCGCGCAAGCACGCCATCACCGAAGCCGAGCGCCGCTTCGGCAAGCTGCGCTATGTGGCGATCCCGGGCCGTAAGCTCGCCCTGTTGGTCGCCGACCGGGTCCGCATGGGCGGGGGCAAGAAACCGCGCTATCGCAGCGCTACGGACGCGGCCCGCCGCCGGGGCGACTTCGAGAACGGCGTCGTCATGTTCGTGCTGGTCCCGCAAGTGCGGATCCCTAAACGGATCGACCCCGACAGCGTCGCCGACGCGATCGGGCGCGAAGGCCTCACCCGTTTCGCCCGGGCGTTCGAAGAGATCACCTCGCGTCGATTTGGATAATCGACGAGAGGTTTGTTTTAGCTCCTCGGCCTCCGGCCTGCGGTTCCGCGCATCAGCGCGGGCGGCCTTTGGCCTTGCGGGCCGCTGACGCGCCCCGGTGTCAATGATCAAGCGCCTCGGCGGGCTGGCCCGCCGCAAGCGCTACCGCGCGCCCGCGCTCGTGCGCGGAACCGACCGAGCGGACGCGAGGAAGGATAGCAAACAATGCCCACCACGCATGACGATATTGTCGAGGCGCTCAAGTCCGTGATCTCCACCGCCCTGGCGACCGTCGAGGGCGCGCCTGCGCTCGAATATGACGAGCCGCGTCTCGCGGATCCGCAAGAGACCGGCGTGAACCGCTTCCGGGTGAGCCTGATCCCGGGACGCCGCGCGCCGGATACTGACCAGCTGGCCGGGTCTGATCTCTGGATGGTGACGGCCCTCTTTAAGCTCGGCCTTCATGGTGTGGGGGCGGATGACGACGCCCGTCAGGCGCTGATGTCTCAGATGACGGGCGCCATCGCCACGGCCCTTGCGACGGACTGGTCGCTCGGCGGCGTCGCCAGCTTTGCCCGCCTGATCGAGCTGGATCCCGATACGTCCAAAGAGAAGGGCTACGCGCCTGAGAACCTGTTCGACATCGGTATAGAGGTCGAGTTCGACAGCCTCTCGCCCGTTGGTTGAGGAAACCGGGGCGCATAGGCGCCCCGCAAGGGCGACCGCCCGCCCGGCCTGATGGCCGGAACCGCAGGGGCGGACGCCCCGAGAAACACAAAACCGAAAGGACATCACCATGCCGACGAAAGCCAGCACCAGCCCGAAAGCCAAGGCTCCGGCCAAATCCACCGCCAGGCCTGACGCAGATCCGGCGCTGGATCTCGACAGCACGGCCTCTGAAGCTGAAACCGGTTCAACTTCAGCCGAGCCGACCGCGTCTGAAGCGCCCGAAACCGGCGCGTCAGAGCCGGAAACGTCCAGTGAAACTGAAGCCGTTTCAGCTTCTGGCGGCGCAGAACCGGAACAAGACGCGGACAAAACCGCTTCTGAGACGGTCCCGGCGGCGACCGGCGTGCGCCAGATCTACCTGCTCAAGCAGTCAAAGCTGGGCCCCGTCGGCAAGGTCGTGCGCCTGACCCATCGCAAGATCGCAGATCTTGGCCTGAAACACGGCGAAGACTTCCGCACGCCAACGGCTCTCGAACTCGCCATTGGCGGATAATCTTATCTTTCCCTGACTCCTTCGGCCCGTCCGGGCCTGCAGGTTCCGGCCAACGGGCCGGGCGGGCGTTCGCCCTTGCGGGTCGCTATCGCGCCCCGGTCTTAATACTCAACCGCCCCGGCGGGCGAAGCCCCGCCGCAAGCGCGCCCGCGCGCCCGCAGCTTTAGCGAGGAAGCGCAGGCCCGGACGGGTCGAGCAAAGCGAAGCTTCAAACAAAAAAGGACACACACCATGACGGCTCAACTCGTTGGGCGGCTGTCGCTCGCCCATATTCTGGCCCAGGCGGTGGCGGGCACGCCCGCTGACGGCAATCACCAGCCCGTGGATTATTACCGGCTGACGCCGCGGCGCAATGATCCGTTGGTGGATGATCCCATCATCGGCTCGGACCTTCACAATGTGATGGATGCGCAGGCTCCGGCGGACGGTCTGGTCGAGGCCTCGCTCGATCTGACCGTACCGCTGTGCATGGCCCAGCTCGGCCTCTATCTGCCGCATCTGCTCAGCGCTGCCGCCCCCTCGGGTTCTGGGCCGTATGACCATGTCTTCACGTCCGGTCAGCGTGAGGTGCCGGGCGCCAGCATGGTCTGGGCCGAGGGCGCGAAATGGCGCCGCGCGCACACCTGGGCGCTGCAGCGCATGGAGATCGGCGTCGCGCCTGAATCCGGGCGCCGTCAGGTGACCTTCTCCGGCCCGTGTTCGGATATCGAGAATCTCGATTCGAGTCCGCTCGGCACGGCGCTGGATGCGCTGACGCGCGCCATCATGCCGGCGGGGCCGGGCGCGGTGCTGCGCTATGGCGGCACGGTCATGGCCAATGTCCCGCGCGGCACGGTGCGTTATGAGCGCCCGCTCGACCCCTTCCGTCCGGCGGGCCGCGCCGACCGCACGGTCGCCGAGTTCACGCCCGAGGTTGGCGGCAATTTCACCGGAACGCTTGATCTGCGGGTGAAGGACAACGCCTTCTATGAGATCGCCCGGGCCAAGACGGCGGCGGCGCTGTCCATCGAGTATGAGCTCGGCGCGAACTCCAAGCTGGTGCTGGCCTGTCCCGCCATGCGGTTCGAGCCCACCGAGCGCGCGGTCGAGGGCGAGGGCCTGCGCACTGAATCCTACGCCTTCCGGGGCGAGCAGACGGATTCGGCCCCGGTTCTCACCGCGACGCTGACCAACAGCGTCGCCAGCTATCCGGCGGGGGCGTGATGCGGCTTGATCTGACACCGCCCAAAACGGGCCGTTTTGAAACCCTGACCTTTCCGGCTCTGGCCGACGGCGAGGGGGAAAGCCGCGTCACCCCCAGCTGGCGTCTGGCCCTGCCCAGCGTCGCCAGCGAGCGCGCCGCCTGGTCCCTCGCGCGTCGCGCCACGCCCGGGCGGGATGAGGGGGAGGGCGAGAGCGCCTATATCGACCGCCTGCGTGAGCATCTCGCCGCCCATGGCGCGATCCTGCCCGAGGGTCGGCTCGACATCACCGCCCGCGTCGAGGGCGCCATTCAGGCCGTGGCCCTGTCCGCCCATGCCGAGGCGCTGATCCTCGACTGGGAGGGCTTCGGCAATGCCGAGGGCGAGGCCATCGAGCCTGATGCCGTCTCGATCTGCGCCGCCATGCGTCTGCCCTATATCGCCAACCGCTTCGAGAACTGGCTGATGCGCAAGCTGGCCGGGATATCGCAAGAGGGAAACGGCTAAGCGCCCTTTGCAAATACCTGTTTGCAGGGGGCGATGAGAATTGCCGCGACTGCGCCGCGATGGGCGAGGCTTGCGCCAGCGGCGGGCGGGTGCGCGATCCGCGCTGTGACGGCCCGGATGATCCGCCCGGCTATCTCTGCCCGCAGGTTGAACACGCCCCGCACTCCTGGGCGGGGCAACGCCTGCTCGACCTGATCAAGCGCGGAACCATCCTTCGCCGCGGCTTCGCCGGGGTGGACGGGATCGACATGGAAGAGGCCCGGCGGCGTATGCCTGACGTGCCCGATCACGAACTCAATGACCTGATCGACGCCGCCGAGGCGGGCCTGTTCGCAGGCCTCGCCCTGCGTCAGTCCCGCAAGGCGGGGGAAGGAGGCGCGGATGGCCAATAATCGCAAGGCCGGGTCTGTCGTTATCCGGCTGGATCTGCGCGGTCAGGAAGATCTGATGCGCCGCCTCAATGCGCTGGGCCCGGCGGGCGAGCGTGTCGGGCGGGATCTGTCCCGCGCGATGCAGCCCATCAAGCGCGAGGGCAAGCTCGCCAAGGCGACCATTGTCGAGCTGGGTGACGCGGTGAAGGATGCTGCGTCTGAGGCCGGGCCTTTTGGCCGAATCCTCAGTTCGCTCGGACCCTATGGTCTGGCGGCTGCGGCAGGCCTTGGCGTGGTGGCTGTGGCGATTCGCGAAGCGCTGGTCCTGATGGAGCGCGCCAACCAGACCACGGACTTCGCCGCATCCATCACCAATGTGTCCCGGGTGGCGGGCGTCAGCGCCGAGAGCGTGCTGGTGTTCCGCGATTCCCTGCGTCTGGTGCGCGGCGATGCCGGACAGGCGGATCGAGCGCTGGAAGAGTTCGCCAAGCGACTGGGCGAGTTTCGCACGCTCGGCACGGGCGAAGCGCGCGAGGGTCTGTCCGCACTGGGTCTGGAGGCGCTGGGCGCCAATGATCTGCCCGTCGAGCAGGCGCTCGATCGCGTGCTGGAGCGTCTGGCCGAGATCGAGGATCCGGCCCGCCGTCTGGCGCTCGCGGACAAGCTGGGCCTGCGCGACGCCGCGCCCTTGCTGCAGCGCACGGGCGATGAGATCAGCCGGATCCGTGAACAGGCGGAGCTGGCCAATCAGGCGCTGACCGATGGCGCGCTCTCGCGCTTTGCCGAAGCGGCAGACCGGATTGCGGCGGCGGAACTGCGACAGGAACGCGCCCGCCAGATCCAGTCCCAAGCGCTGCTGGGCGCCGAAGAGGCCCGCCAGAACGCGCTGGCCCGGTTTGAAGAGCAGAAAGCGGCGCTTCTGCTGTCCCGGGTAGCACTGGAAGACCGCACCCTGTCCCAGCTCGAGCTGCAGGCGGACGTGCTGCAAGAGCAGATCACCCGGTATCGCAACATTCTTGGCGATGGCGCCCAGCTGGTGCGCGAACAACGCATGGCGGTCGTTGAGCTCGAACGCATGGAAGACCGTCTGGGGCGGATAAACGAGGCCTTGGCCGAACGTCAGCGCATAGTGGAGCTAACGGCCCGCGCCGAGTCCGATCTCGCCGCCAGCTATGTCCGGGCCCCGTCCGAAATGCCCGGCGCATCCAATGACAATGCCGCCAATCTCTCCGCCGAGCGCCGCCTCGAACTGGAAGCGCTGGTCGAGACCCGGATTCGCGGACTGATGACGCCGGTCCAGCAACTGGCCGAGCTGGAAAGCGATCTCAACGCCGCGCGCCGGGCGGGGCTGGAGATCAGCGGCGACCAGATCGCCGCCATTCTGGCGCAGGAACGCGCCCGGCTGGGCGTTGTCACGGCGATGGAGCGCGAACTGCGCCTGCGTCAGGATCTTCTGGATATGTCGGGGGTGGTTCCGCGCCTGCGTCCGGGCAAGGCGCCCGGCGATCCGTCCGATCCGGGCGGCGCGGACAATCCGGTGATCAACACCGAAGCCGACAAGGCGAAAGAGCGCGCCTATGAGATCGCCCAGGCCCAATCGGGCCGGGCGCTGGGCGGATTGCGCCGCATGGCGGAAGACGCGCAGGACACCGCCGGCCAGATCGATGATCTGGCGACCGGATCCCTGCGCATCATGAGCGGCGAGCTGGGCCTTGTGGCGCAGAACGCCCAGTCCGCTGGTGACGCGTTCGAGAATATGGGCCGTCGCATGCTCGCCATCATGGTTGAAATGGCCATGCAGCGCTTTGTCCTGGGCCCGATTGCGGGCGCGCTGTTTGGCCCGCTGGAAGGTCTGTTCAATCAGGGGTTCAAAGGCGCGGGCGGGACCAAGGGGCTGCCCGGTTTTGATCGCGGCTTTGAGGGCATGATCAGGGGCAATCCGGGCATCGACAACAATGTCCTCGCCCTCAATGGTCGGCCCTTCGCCCGCGTCTCTGACGGTGAATCCCTGATGATCGGGCCCAGCCTGGGCCAGCGCGCCCAGCCGAACGTCACCGTCAATGTGATCGGCGCGCCGGGCGGCGCCCGCGTCAAGCAACGCCAGACCGATAACGGGCTGGAGCTGGATGTCATCCTCGATCTGGTGCGCGAGACGGCGGCCAACACCGCTGTCGAAGTCTCCGCCGCCGCTGCCAAACAGACACAAGGCGGGCTGAGCCAGTCGCTCGCCCAACAGACTGCCCTGAAGGGCTAGGGGGGATCATGGCTCTGGATGTCTGGCCCTTTATCGGGCGCCGCAAGCGCCATGGCGCGACTCTGGTCGGCGCGGCGGTTATTGCCGGGCGCTCAAAGTCTGGCGTCATCGCCACGGCGAATTTCTCGGGCGGGGGCTTCTGGACCGCGCGCGAGGAGTGTTCGCTGCGCAGTGATGCTGTCAAACTCGACTGGAACGGTTTCATTGATGGCTGTGATGGCGGCTCGACGCCTGTGATCGTGCCCCTGAAAAAGCGCATCACCACGCCCGAGGATGTCAGCGCGATCGCCCTGTCTGCGGATGCGGTCGCCCGCGCCACGGTGCTGAGCGTGCTGGTCACCGGCGGTGGCGCGCTCAAGCGCGGCCATGTCTTCACGATTGACCATCCCGGTTGGGGGCCGCGCTTCTACCGGATCGAGTCCGCGACGGCGCAATCGGGCGGACTGTGGTCGATCAGCGTGCGCCCGCCCTTGCGCGAAGCGGCCGCCTCCGGAACCGCGCTCGACATCGCGGATCCGCGCTGCGTGATGGTCCTCGCCAATCCCGAGGCTGCGACCGTGGATGAGGATGGCGAGACGGTCATCCAGAGCAAGACCGTTGAATGGCGCGAGCATATGGAGCGGATCAATGGCGCTGTTTAGCGATGAACAGCGGACGGCCATGCGAGAGGCGGGCAATCGCTTCGCCCTGCTGTTCCGGCTGGCGACGCCGAATCCGGTCCGCATCTGGTCAGGCCCGGGTGAACTACCGGTCCCCTCCGATCCGGTGGTGGAGAAAACAGACGGTGCGCTTTATCGGGGTCTCGGGGCCTTGCCGGATCTACCGACGCTGGAATCCCTGTTCAATGGCACGGCCAGCCGCATCGAGCTGTCCCTGAGCGCGCCGGATGAAGACGGGCGTCTGGCGGCGCTGGCAGAATCCGAAGCGGTCTCGGCACGCAATCGCCAAGCGGTGTTCGGGCTCTGGCCGCTGGACAAAGGCTGGCAGCCCGTGGGCGCCGTGCGCTGGATCCGACGCGGTGTGTCTCACGGAGTCTCTGTTAATCAGGATGGTTCCGATCCAACGCGCCCGACCTCGACCGTTTCGATCTCGATTGGGTCGAGCTTTACCGGTCGACGTCAGGCCAAGGCGTTTTTCTGGACGCCGACCGATCAGGCGCTCGACGCGCCCGGCGATCGCGGTTTCGACAATGTGGCGGCGCTGTCTGAAGGCGTTGAGAAGAAATGGCCCAAGGCGTGAGTGCGGATCTCGCGCGCTGGCTCGATCACGCCGCCGGCGCGGACTTCGCCAATTGCGCCGCCTTCACCGCTGACTGGGTGGAGCGGGCGACCGGCGAACATCCCGCGCCATGGGTGCACGATCTTTCCGAACAGGACTGGCGCGCGGCGTTGGCGCAGCGCGGCGGCATGCGGCGCGTCCTGGCCGAGGTCGCTGAAGGCTGCGGCGCGCGGGCGGTGGCCTGTTCGAAAGCCCGCCCCGGCGATGTGGGGCTGGTGACCACTCTGGATTCAAACGGACGCCGGAACCGGGTCTGCGCCGTGCGGGCGCCCGCCGGGGGTTGGGCGCTTTGGGCGGGCCGGGACGGTCTGGTGATTGCGCCGGTGGATGCGCTGAAGGTGTGGAGGGTTGTTTATGGCTGAAACCGCCGCCGCTTATATCTTCAAGGTTGTCGCCTCCACCGCGCTCAAGGCGGGCGCCTCCAAGGCGGCTGCGGCCTTCCTGGCGAAAAGTGCGGTTTTCGCCGCCAAGGTCGGCCTGACAGTCGGCGCCTCCGCCGCCCTCAACGCCGCCTTTGCGCCCCGCGTCAGCACGCCCGACAGTCGCATCGCGCAGCGCCAGCCCACCCCCGAACGCGCCGCCGCCTTTGGCCGGGTCCGTTCGGCGGGGGCGTATTCGCTCTATTCCACCTCGGGCGGGGATTCCATCGACGTGCTGGCCTTCCATGACGGCCGCATCGCAGGGATCGACCAGATCTATTTGCATGATGACCTTGTGACCCTGGGAACCGGCCCGCTGGGCGCGGGCTTTGTGCAGGGGGATTCGCGCACGGGGCAGTATTTCGAGGCGATCTATATCGACACCCGCCTGGGGACGGCGAACCAGTCCGCCTTCACCCGGGCGCGCAGCAAGGTTCCGGGCGAATGGTCATCCCAGCACTGCATGGACGGCGTTGCGGCGCTGGAGCTGCTGTGCCTCGGCCCGAAAAAGGAACGCCTGCCCAAAGTCTACCCGCTGGGCCTGCCGCGTCCTTCGGTGGTCTATCGCGCCCAGTACTGTTTCGACTTCCGCCAGTCCGGCCAGTCGGTTGAGAACTGGCGCGGCTGGACGCCGGGGTCCCGCAATCCGGTCCTGCAGATGGTCACCTATATGTGCAATCCGGCGGTTCCGGATCCGGTAGAGCCGGATCGCGCGTTGGGTTTGGGCATGGATTTCGACACCGAGATCGCGCCCCATCTCGACGCCTGGATCGCCGCCGCCAATGCTTGTGATCAGCTCGTGCCGAAAAAGGGCGGCGGGACCGAGCCGCGCTATCAGTGCGATTTTGAATACTATGTCGGCGAAGACCCGGCAGACACAATTGCGCGCTTTCTGGCGTCCTGCGATGGCTGGATGTCCGAAACCGGCGATGGCGCCCTGACGATCAAGGTCGGCGCGTATGACGGCTCGGCGGTGGAGATCAATTCTGACTGGGTGATCGGTCACGCCATCAATCGCGGCGTGCCTGATGAACAGCTGAAGAATGTCTTTGTCGGATTCTACACCGACCCCGATAAGAAGTTCAGTCAGGTCGAGGGCGCGCCCTGGTACGATCAGGGGTCCATCGCGCTGACCGGCAAGCGCCGTTATGAGCGCGTGCCGATGACTCAGGTCCAGTCCCATGGCCAGCTGACGCGCCTGCTCAAACGCATCGCCCTGCGTCGCAATGCCGAGGCGCGCGGAACCCTGCGCCTGTCCCTGCCGGCGCTCGACCTGATGGGTGAGCGCTGGCTGAAATTCCCGATGGACTTTCCCAATTCGGAGTTCCTGCGCGGCAAGATTGTCGAGGTCGAGGCGCTGGAGATTGATTTCTCCGATGGCGGCGCGGTCATTCTCGACTGGGCGATCTATGACACGGATGCGGACACGTTCGATCCGGATACAGAGGAGGGCGCCGCACCGCCCGCGCCCTCTGAAAGTGAGTTGTCCACCCCGCCCGTGATCGATGTTGGCGATGTCAGCGCCGCGCTGGACACCGAATCCCGCTTTGGCGGTCAGCGTCAGGCGGTGGCTGTGCTCACCTTCCCGGCGCCCGTTCGCTCATACGATATTGCCGGCGCGGGCTCGGTCGATGTGCCGCGCACGGATCTGGGCTGGCGTGTGCGCTGGCGGGTTCGGCCCTCCGGTGGTTGGACGGAAAGCGCGATCAGCGGCGATGTGATCGAAGGCGACGAGGTGAGCGGCTGGACCGTGCGCCTGCGCACGCCGGATCTGCCCCGTGCGGCGCTCGATCTCCAGATCGCAGCGGTCGGCCCGCGCGATGATCAGGGCGACTGGTCGGACTCTGTGCCGGTCGATGTGGACGCCGCAACCGCCCCGGCTCTGGCTGCGCCAGCCAATGTTACGGCGACGGCGGCGCTCGAGGAGAGCGAAGGCGGGGTGAAACGCCCGGCGCTGACTGTCAGCTTTGACCCCATCACCAGCCCCGAGGCGCAGATGGTGCTGATCGCCATCAAACCCGCCGGGGATCCGGACAGCGCCTTTGCCCAGATCGACGCGATCGAGCCGCGCCTGGGCGGCAAGACCATCTATACCATCCCCTATGGCCGTACTGTGGATGTGGGTCTGCAAACCTGGGCGCAATGGCGCGAGCCGTCCGACTGGGCGGTGGTCGAAGGCGTGGAGATCCCGGGAGAGGTGGTCGCGTCGGATGCGACCATCCCGTCAGAGCGCATCGACGCCGCTCGTGATGCCATTAACGACGCGCTCGGCGCCGCGAACGAAGCGTTCGAAGACGCGGCGGGCCAACTGGCGGCGGTAGCCGACACGGGCGCCCGGCTGTCGCTCAAGACTTGGCTGCGCGATCCGCTTCTGACGGGGCTTGAGGGCTGGAAAGCCCCCGGCGGTGTTCTGCAGATTGTCGCGGGCGATCCGAACGCGCTTCAGGCCTATTGGCCGTTCGACGGCACGGGCGAGCAGTCTGATCGAGTTTTGATCTGGCCGGTCAATCAACCCATCGCGGCCAGTCGCTATGTACAGGCGGCGTGCGAAGTTGGGGTTCTCGGATCTGTCTCAGAAGTCATCCTCAAGGCTCTGTGGTTGGACGCTGCCGGCGACCTTATCAGCTCCGCTGAAATCGACCGAGGCAGCGAAGGTCGCCTTGAGGGCATTGCGACAGCCCCGGCGGGCGCTGCGGCCGTTCAAATCCGGTGCGTACCAGTGGTCGAAGAAGCCGCGGGTGGTGCGTTTTATATCCGCCGCCCTCAAGCGGCGTATGCGCTCCCCGGTCAACAAGACGTCGATCCCTTCGCCGCCCCCGGCGACGAGCTGATGGCTCGGATCGAAACTCTAGAGCGCCTGCTTGGCGGCACCGCCGAGTTTCAGCGGAACCAGCTTGTCGAGAACCGGGACGCAAGAGCCTGGACGCGTGAGCGCTTCCTGGCGACGGTTGATCTTCAAAACGCAGTCGCCTTGATCGATCTGACGGCGAACGCCACGTTTAAAGGCGTCAAGGATACAGTCGACGGCCTTCCGAACGATGTTCTCAGCGCCGCGTCTGCCCGTGGGATCTACCTTGCGAAAGCCGATCTTCAGAGCGCTGTCGCCCTGATCGACCTGACGGCTAACTCCGCTTTTCAAAGCGTCAAGCAAAAGGTCGATGGCCTGCCAAACGAGACTCTTTTGACGGTCTCGGGGGCGAACCTCACCTTCCTGGCAAAGTCTGACCTCGAAAGCGCACTGTCGAACATTGACCTGTTCACCTACAGCTCGATCACCGAGAACACGAGCAAGGTCATCTGGAGTGCGACCACGCCGGCCGTCGGGGATTACAAAGAGGGCGACGTTTGGGTTCGCGTCAGCGACAAAGCCTGGCATGTCCACGACGGCTCTCAATGGGTGTTGGCGCGTGACGAGGGTCTCGTCACGACGGCCTTCGCCGGAGCGAATTACCTCACAGAGACCAGTTTGCAGAGCGCGCTTGCGAGCGTGAACTTCAGCGCGTTGACGTTCTTCGGCGGCATCCCGGCGGGCGCTACCAGTTGGCTCGAAGCGTTCCAAGACATCGAAGGACGACTGCTCGCCACCTACGGCTTCCGTCTCGATGTGAACGGCAAGATCGCCGACATGCAGGCGTTGAACGATGGGACGACGTCTGAGATCGCGTTCAATTTCGACGCTTTCAAGATCTACACGGGCTCAGCAGATGTCCAACCCTTCACCTTCGCAAACGGCGTGCTTGAGGGGCAGAACTTCGTCTTCGACGGCGGCTACATCAAAGACCTGACCGTCGACACGTTGCAGATCAAAGACAACGCGATCAGCCAAACGGCTTCGGCGGCGGCGACCTCCGGCACACCACAGACCAGCGTCACGTCAAGCGGCGGGTCCGTGCTGGTGATTGCCTCTCTCTATTTCCAGACGCTCGCCACGGCGGGCCAAGAGCACGCCATCCAGAGACAGATCGGCGCGGGTAGCTGGACCACGATCAAATCCATCACAGGCAACCCGGGCAACTCGCTCTGCCTCGCCACGGTCGATCAACCCGGCGCGGCCGGGCAGGCCCTCCGCTACCGCATCACCTCACCCACCAGCACTTTCCTCAAAGAGCTGGCCTTTCTGCAGATCGTGAAATGATGAAGACACGGTATTGGCATACGCGCGATGAAGACGGCTTGGTGACGGGCTGGGGCTTCGTTCAGGCGAAGGATGCGCCTTTGCCCGAGGGCGCGCGCCCGCTCTATGCGCCCGACTATCATCGCCTCGACAGCATGAACCCCGTCGAGACCGAAGCCTTCATGACGGCATCGGGGCTAGAACTTCGCCCGCGCCCGCGTTCGCCAGAACTCGACCAGCACCGGGTTTCCCAAAATCTCCCCGCGCTTCTGACCAGCCTTCATGAAGGTCTGGCAGCGGACCCCAATGCCCCAGAAGCATTCCGCCCCTTCCTTGACGCTATGGCCCAGACTTTGGAGCAAAATTGATGTCGAACGTCTTTCTCTACATCCCGCCTGAAGTCGGCCCCTGGACGGACCCGGTTACGGGCGACACGTTCAAGCCGGGACTACCCCTGTTCGACGTCAGTGACTCTGATACGCTCGCCCTTGTGAACCGAGCGATTTCAGCGGGAGCGGGTTTTAACGTTTCCGCTTTGGTCTCTGCTCAGGTAGTTGCGCCGTGGTCAAACATAACGGGCAAGCCTTCGAGCTTTACGCCTTCGGCCCATACGCACACGGCGGCGGAGGTCGTCAGTGGGCAGTTCGCCAACGCCCGGATCAGCGAAGGGAGTGTCACCCAGCACCAAGCGGCGCTTGCGCTCACCATTGCCCAGATTGCCGGGCTGCAAGCGGCGCTAGATGCGCTTGTTTCGACTTCTGAAAAGGGCGCCGCCAATGGGATCGCAACGCTTGACGCAAACACCACCGTACCGATCGCACAAATCCCGACGCTGAGCGCATCACAGACCGGATCTGGCGTGTTCGACACGGCGCGCATCCCCGACCTGGACTGGTCCAAGATCATTGAAGCGACCCGGCCCGACACACTTGCAGGGTACGGGATCACGGACGCCCTGACCGCCACCGAGGTCGGCCAACAAATCCAGGCTGCGATTGATGCCCTGGTCGGCGGCGCGCCCGGTGCGCTTGATACGCTGAACGAACTGGCGGCGGCGCTCGGCGATGACCCGAACGCGATCACCGCGCTGACCAATACGGTCGCCACCAAACTTGATGCCTCACTCTGGCAGGCCGCAACGGCGGCGGTCGATGGGTATATGTCCAAAGAGGACAAGGCCAAGCTCGACGGGATCGAAGCGGGCGCAACCGCCGACATGACCGGCGATGAGATCAAGGCGGCTTATGAGGGCGAGGCGGACACGAACGCCTTCACCGACGCTGAAAAGTCCAAGCTCGGTGGGATCGAGGCGCAGGCGACAAAGAACGCCACGGACGCCGCCTTGCGGGATCGCTCCACACACACGGGCACGCAAGCACAAAACACGGTCGACAACCTCGAACAAGACCTGGCTGACCGTCTTCTGCGCTCTGAACTGCCCTTCGCCAGCCTCGCTCATTTCAGCTCGACTGATGACGTCACCAACATGGCGGCGGGTGCGACCGTGCAGTGGAACTCCACCCTGATGGCTGACAGCGGCATCAGCATTGGCGGGGCGAACAATACCGAACTGACCGTCGCCGAGGCGGGTCGTTACGTCATCACGGCGCGCCTGGTCTATGCGGACACGTCAACCGAAGGCGTGGACGTCAATAACACGCTGGGCGCGACCGTCCTGCTGAACGGCGTTTCGGTCGGGCGTCAGGGCGTGGGGTCACCGGTCGTGAACACTGACGGCGCCAATGAGGGCCAGGTCATCATCACCGAACCGCTCGACCTCGAACCGGGCGATGTGGTGACGGTCACCACCCAACGCCTGTCGGGCGGCGATGAGCTGTATCTGATCGCCGGCCAAAGCTCACTCCTGGTCGAACGTAAGGGCGGCAAGAGCGCAGCACTGGCGGCTCAGCGCTTTCGGGAGCTGACCGACACGCCGAACGATTACGCGGACGAGGGTGCCTTCCTGCGGGTGAAGACAGGCGGCGGGATTGAATACACGCTGACCATTCCGCAGAGCGCAGTCGCCGGGCTGGTTTCGACCCTGTCGAACAAGGCCGATCTGGTGGGCGGGAAAATCCCGACCGCGCAAATCCCGGCGGTCAGCCTGACCGAAGTCCATGCGGTCGCAGACACGGCGGCGAGAGACGCGCTGACCGTGCAGGAAGGCGACGTTGCGGTCGTCGCCAGTGAGAGCAAATCCTACATCTATGACGGCTCGGACTGGCTCGAAATCAACGCCGCCGCGCCCGTCCAGTCCGTCAACGGTCAGACCGGCGTTGTCGTGCTGACCAAAGGTGATATCGGGCTGGGTAATGTTGATAACACGTCCGACGCTGACAAGCCGGTCAGCACGGCTCAGGCGGCGGTCAACGCTAAACAGTCTGGCGCCCTGAGCATCCTCACCGCCAACACAAGCCTTGACACGTCCGAGGCGATCAGGGCGAACCCGATCTATGTCGCCTCGGCGGTGACAGTGACGGTTCCCGCGCCTGTTGCTAGATGGTCTCAGCCTGTTTTCGTGGGTCGCGGCATTACGGCGACGTTCGACTTCCGGGTTGGCGAGGCGGATGAAACCACGGTCAGGGACAGCGATGGCAACGCCTTTGACCTAACCGCCCCCAACAATCAAATCGAAGGCCCCGCGTACCTGGAACTGGTCTCGCGCACGGCGGATGAAGTGGAGATCTGGGTATGAGCCTTCTCAATGCAGCGATGAACGCAAGTGCTGGCGGCGGTAACGTCTCGGCAAAAACCGCCTCAGCCGCGACCGCATACTCGATGATCATGCAGGCCATCAGCACCGCCTCGATCGAGGGCGGCTACAAGATCGCAGAGCAGCAGGGCGTCTTCGCGGAACTCGCGCCTTTGCTCGACCCGACCCTTTCTGTCAGTTCTGCGAAGATCAGTGAGGCGTTCGACAATGCGGCGGATGCGCTGGCGCTGGCGTCGTCCCCAGTCTTCCGCGATATCCTCAACAACAGCACTTACCTCGATGGTTTGGGTCGGGCGAGCGAGGAGTTGTACGGGTATTACGGCGGTTATGACTGGGTGAATGTCCAATATGACGTGGGCAATGAGTTCGCGCCGGGCGACGGGACTGCCCCGGCGTCAAAAGGTGCATGGATGAGCCCAGACGGGTTGAACTTCGCTTGGATCGATAGCTCAAACAACATCCGAACCGGCCTAATGGCGACCGCTTATGACCTAAGCACCATCGCCCCTCGGCCAGATACTTTGAACACCTCAAGCCTGCATTCCGAGAACTCGCCGGACGGGCTTACGATGAAGCCGGACGGAACCAAACTCTATTTCTGCGGAAACTCGATCGATAGGGTCTGGCAATACAGCCTCTCGACGCCTTTCGACCTTTCCACTGCCACCTTGGATGGAAACAAGGGTCTAAGCAATGTGCCGCGTTCCATACAGTTTTCCCCTGATGGCCTTAAATTCTTCTATAGCCACAACGGTGGCTGTGTGGGCGCAAGTCTGGATATTGCTTGGGATGTAGTTGGCTCTACTTGGTCCGGTTTTATTTCCTCGACTGCTAACGCGGTTACTGCACGCGCTTTTGTCTGGATCGACAACGGTCTAAGCCTCCTTTCGATCAGGGGTGGCAACCCCAGCTACCTTGAACGGCACACCGTTAGCCCGGCATTCTCGTTCAACAGCCTCACGAAACTAGGCCATGAGCTCACCCTCACAGAAAACGGCATTCCGTTCTGTCCAGACAGTTCAGACCCTTCCAGTCAGCTGTTCGGAATTGCCAGCTTTGGCGAGGCAAGGATGCTGGAAATCCCGCCTAATGAACTTCAGGCCCCGGCATAAGGAGCGACCATGAGCACTCTCGAAGACAAAATCGCCGCTCTCGAAACCCGGATCGCTAACCTTGAAAAGCCGGGCATTGATCAAGGCCAGTTCCGGCTCCTGTTCACGTTCGCTGAGCGGCAGGCTGAAGAGGTCTTCCGCCAGAAGGCGCAAGAGACGGTGAAGGGGGCGATCCCCGAGCCGGTCGATCCTCTAGCGCCGACGCCGGAAGAGACGGAAGCGCTGAATGCGTGGCTTTCGGCTCGGCTCTACCTGACGATGCGCGCGGACTTCGATCAGGCCGCGTACATCGACCTTGGGGATCCAGCAGTCAGCGCGGCGCTCGACTTCTACATCGCGTGGGGGCTCCTCGCCCCTGAGCGTAAGGCGGAGGTGTTGGCTAATGAGCAACCCGCCTGACGCCTATCTTGACGGCTGCACGCTCGCCCCGGACAAGCTGGGGCGAGTGAGCCATCGGGACATCTGCGATGAGCACGACAGGGCCTATTGGTCACGCCGGACGCTCCTCGACAAAATCAAAGCAGATCTCCAGTGGGCTGGCCGAATTATCTGGCGCCACCGGTCCAACTGGTTCTGGCAGCCTGTGGCGATCGGGCTTGCGGTGATCGGTTTCATCGGCATCAGCACGATTGGCGCCTGGATGTGGCGCCGCCGGCATAGATGGGACCGCTAAGGCATTCCGCCCTGGAAGGCCTCGGGCGCCTGCTCCTCGGCCTGCAGCAACACCATGCGGCGACCGCATCCCCGGCATTTGAGCCGCGTCTCGAGCTCGTCCAGATACATGAGATCGGGACGCTCGCGCCCCATGATCGTGAGGCGCTCGATCACCTCGGCCGGGGTCGGCCGGAAGGTGCGACCGCACCCGCCCGGAACGCAATTGAGCTCGAGCGGCTTGGCCTGATCTAGATCCTTGAGCTGAACCCTGACTTTCCAGTTCATCGCCGCCTCCTTTGCTGGGGGCGGGGAGTGAACATCGTGAGAACATCCTTTGTCCAGCCCGCCCGGTCAGGCGGGCTTTTCTGTGTCTGCGTCACACCAGAAGGAAACCTAGATGCCCCATCGTTTCATCCATGCGGCCGAGAGCGCATGGCGCTTCATCGTGGCGCTTTATGAGCCGGTCATTTTCTATGTCGCCGTCATGGCGGCCGGCGCGATCGCCACGGCGCAATCTGTCGGCGCGATCGCGCAGACGCTTGATCTGTGGTGGGTGTTAGAGCTGACCGCTTACGCCTGCGGCACGCTGGGCGATCTGCACTTTCGCGGCCGCGCCTACGCCAAGCTCCCGCCCGATCGCCGGGCCTCGCGCTTGCGCGAATGGAAATCGCGCCTCGGGCTCGCCGCGATCGGCCTTGCTGGCGGCGTCTATGCTTCGCTCCCGCTCCATGTGCTCCTCGAGCAATGGGGGGATCTGGGGCACGCCCTCGGCCCGCTCGCCAACTTCCTGCTGGTCCTGGTCGCTGTGCCGGTGATCGATGGCCTGCGCGGCGTGTTCAGGATCCTCTCGGGCGCCAGCGCCCAGGAGGCTTTCGCCGGGCTGGTGATCGGCTGGGCGCAGCGCCGCGCCGGCGCGGGTCAGGGATCCCGGCCGCCGGCGTCGGCGCCGCCCTCTGCGCCCCGGACCCCGCCATCTGATCCCAACGGGGAGGGCTGATCATGCCGGTCCACGATCACGCGCTCGCCGAGCGCCTGCCACTTGATTATCGCTGGCTCGCGACCGTGCCCGGCCCGCCCATATTGCGCGAGGCGCTGGCGCTTTATGGCGTGCAAGAGGTCAGCGGGGCGGCGAGCAATCCCGAGATCCTCAAATGGCGTGATGAGCTGATTGCGGCGCGTCCCGATCTTGATTGGGTGCGCGACGTCTACACCGATGACGGCGTGCCCTGGTGCGGCCTGTTCACGGCGATCTGCGCCCATCGCGCCGGTCATCGCGAGATCGCGCCGAGCTTCCTGTCGGCCCGCGCCTGGCGCCGGTTCGGCACGGGCGTGGCGTCGGGCCAGCCCGTGGTCGGCGACATGCTGGTGTTCTGGCGTGGATCCCCGAACGGCACGGCGGGGCATGTGGGCTTCTATGTGGGCGAGGACGCGACCCATTATCACGTCCTAGGCGGCAACCAGTCCGATGCGGTCTCGATCATGCGGATCCGCCGCGCGCGTCTGCTCTATGACGGCGTGCGCCGGCCGCTGCCCGTGGCGGGCGGGCACCCCGGCTGGGGGCGTCCCATGATGCTCACCGAGAGCGCCGCTGACGATACCGAGAACGAGGCGTAGGCCGCGCATCGCGCCCGTCCGCCTGCCCCCTTCACAACCAAAGGAGACTGACCATGCTTGCCCATGCTTTCCGGGTTGGCGAGAGCCTGCTCGTTCTGATCCTCGTCGCCTGTCTGCTCCCGCTTCTGGGCTGGGGCGGCTGGGCGATCGCCCTGACGGCGTTCCTCGCCGCCGTGCTCTGGTTCCTGCGCCCCTATCTCTGGGCGCGCCTCGAGGTGCTGATAGAGTGGGTGTTCGGATGAGCTGGGCGCTCGGCGCAGCCGGCGTCGCTGGCTTTGTTGGCGGCGCGGCGGTGCTCCTGTTTATCGGCGCGCCGCCCTTCGCCCCGTCCTACCTCAACATGCATGCCAAGCTCTATGACGAGTCCCGGCTCGCCGAGGCGCAGGCCGGTCGCGCCGAGGGTGAGACTGAGAACCGCAAGGCTGAACAGATACAGGCCGCCGCCTCGGTGACGGGTCAGCGCACGGCGTGCGCCGACCGGCTCGACGCACAGGCGCGCGCCTATGAATCCGCTCTGGACCAGATGGAGGCCCGTTATGCCGGGACTGAGACCGCTTGCCCTGTCGATCGCCGCCTTGTCCCTGTGCGCAGGCTGTATGAGCCCCGCCCGCCCGGGCTGGCGGACGGTTGAAGCCGTCGCCCCGATCGCGCCGCCGCCCGAGGTGTGCGCAGAGGAACCGCCTGAGCCCGTCCCGCCCGAGGGCGCAGCCTATCCCGAGCCGGTAACGCCGGCGGAGATCCGCGCCGAGGCGCGGCTCACCGCCTTTCTCGCGCGTCACCGCGCCTGGGGGCAGGAAGGCTGGGCCGTCGCCGCCGCCGCCCGCAAGGCGAGCTGCGCGGACATAAACGCGTCATAAGCGACTTGCGCGATGCGAGAAAAAGTGCGAGCTAGATCGCGCTTTAAATGAACAGGGGGACTGTGATGAAAGCACTTAAATATGCTGCAATGATTGGGGCTTGCGCCCTTCTGACCGCATGCGCCGGACGCGCGAATTCTGTCGCGCCTGTCGCCGTTTCATCGACCGAGTATGCAGGCTGGACGTGTGAAGACACCCGGGGCGAGCTTGATGCGGCGCGTCAGCGCGAGAACGCTCTGGCCCGGCGTCAGAACAATGCCGCGACGGCTGATGCGGCGGGCGTGTTCCTGGTGCTGCTGCCGCTCGGGTCTGTTTTCGGCGGCGATGTGTCCGGCGAGCTTGCCCAGGCCAAGGGCGAAGTGAACGCCCTAGAGCGCGCTGTGACGGCGAACTGTCGCTCTGAAGTTGAAGCGATGGGCGTCGCGGGCTGATCCTCGTGATCATGATGAGCGAGTGGCCACTCCTTATCGGGGCGGCCTTTATGTTTGTCAGCCTCTTCTAAAAAGGCGGGGGCATAGGATCAGGCGGCGTAACGCACCGGCATTGATGTCCGCATTCTCAAGGTGCGAGCCCCCGCACCCAAAATTAAACCGCTAGGCCAATGGCTTAGCGGTTTTTTCGTTTTTGGGGCCAGGCGCACATTTCAAATTTGGAAGCATATTGGAAGCACGACAGCGAAACTCTTAATGCGTGATATCGGCGACAGCTTCTAGAGTGCATCAATACATTTTCCCCTTCCCCAAAAATGTGATCCGTCGAGTTTTCCTGGGAAGTATGTGCCGCCCTGACGTAGGGTGATATACAAGGACGCAATGCTGAGTTGGAGGGAATGCATTTGAGCGTCAACATGCTGCGAGGTGGCGAGAGTATCACTGAACAAGAGCTTCGAAGCCATTTGGCTCTTGCGCTTAGGATGGAAAATGTTGGGGTGCTTTTTGGTGCTGGAGCATCTATCGATGCTGGTGGCAAAAGTATGGCTGGCATTTGGGATAACGTTATTAAAGCTGATCCTGAGCTGAAGCCTAAGCTCGTAGATGAGAGCTACATATCTAATGAGGATGGAACCCCTGACCTTGAAGCTTTGATTGCGAAGCTTGAACTCTCAAAAGCTGACCTTTCTCGTTCTGATATGGAAACGGATCGCTATCGTGAGATAGACGCTCGCCTGAATCAAATTCGGAGGGCAATCGTTGAAGCTGTTATGCTTTCAAATGAATTATGGGACTACTCTGATGGTTCCCGCGAAGCAATCCTGACCCCCTATAATCGGCTTCTAGCGCGCCTTCAGGGCAGTAGGCAGCCGGGGCAGTCCGCTCCATGGGTGTTCACTACCAACTACGATTTATCAATTGAGTGGGCAGCCGAGTTGCTCGGTATTCATATTGTGAATGGGTTTTCGGGGCTCCACCAAAGACGATTTCAGCCCAACGCATTTGATCTTAGCTTACAGAATTCACATGCTTCGGGAGAAGCGCGATTTGGGAGCTATAACCTTAATCTAGTGAAGCTACACGGCTCTATTAGTTGGCAGCTTGATCACGATGACGAGCCCATAGAAAGCGCTGCATCTTCTATCTACGAAGGCCTCAGGAATTTCGTAGATGGGAGTTCTAGTGAGTTCGAGCCTTTGCTGATACAGCCCCGTACCGCAAAGTACGTTGATTCAGTAGGGTTTATTTACGGCGAGCTTGCGAGACGGTTTACCGAGTTCTTGTCCCGCCCCAATACAACTTTGATCGTTTGTGGTTATGGTTTCGGTGACAAACACATCAATCGACTCCTGCTTTCAGGGCTCTGGAATCCGACGCTACAACTAGTCATTTATCATCCGGAGTGGGCCGAAGGCGAGGAAATCGGCCACCCTTTCGTTAAGCGCTTAGTGTCTCTTGCATTGCCTCGCGTATTGATCCGTGGTGGCGGCGAGGCTGCATACTTCGAACCAATGACACGTGATCTCCCAGACCCTGCGATGACCGATGGATTGTCGTCGGAAGCTAAGAAGCTGCTATCACAACTCGCTCGTGGCTTTACTGGTGGAGAGCCAGAGCCGAAAGCAGAGGGCTGACCGTTGATGCAAGCCCTTAGGCTACCAATTGGCTATGTCGTCGAGGTGAACGGCTCAGCAGTAGTTGTGAACCTAAATGATTCAGTTCGAAGTCATGTATCGGGTCACCAGGGCGGCATATCGAGTTTTGAGCAGCCTGGTGACTTGGTAGCGGTCACCGCAGGCGCGGATACGATAGTAGCTCGTGTTCAGAGTCTCTGCTTTGCTGAACCACGAGAAACCCACCGTTTTCGGTCTAATGTAGGTAGCCCACCCCTACGCCAATTGCGAGCGACCGTGATAGGTGTAATCAGCCGCGATGATCAAGTGCTTGAATTCACGCCACGGGATTCTCGCTTGCCCGCATTAGGTGCAGAGGCGTTTCCCCTTTCAGGCGAGGAACTTCGAGCAGTAGTTGGGCAGTTTGAAGGTGATGCTGGCCGTATCGTTTTCGGGATGGAGGCGCGAAATCCGTCTCTTCGAGTTTCGACGTCCTTGAATGCACTATTGTCTCGGCACATGGCGGTACTAGGGGCCACGGGACAAGGGAAAACGCATTATGTCGCTGATATTATTCAGCAAATAGCTGAAAATTATCCGCGAGCTCGCGTCGTTATTTTCGATGTGAATGGAGAGTATTATCCTGCGTTCCGGTATCTCGAAGATAAGGTGAAATATATCGCGGTAGGTGCGCGGCCAGGAAGAAATGCTCCTCATGGGGCTGAAGTACTAAAACTCCCATATTACGCTTTGGGAAGACACGGACTCTTCAGGTTGCTTCTCCCAAGTGAGAAAACACAGGCGCCAGCGCTAAGGTTTGCAATCAATCATCTTGACTATGTGGAATCTAACGGTGAAGCCGCTAAACCAGTCGGTCAGTTGAATTTTACTCTGTTTGATGACTGTCGCCCTGGTGATGCTAGTTCAGCTAAAACCTCCCTCGATGCCATACAGAGCCGTGTTCGCAGAGCTGACCGTTGGCCACACTTTCGAGCGTTGAGTTGTCTTGCCGCTGAGTTCCATTCGCTAGAAAATAGAGGGAATGACTATAGGCGTAGCGCTTTTCTGTATTCGAATGTCAGCGCACTTATCAATCGTATTCACGGCTACATAAGTGATACCCGATTTCAAGATGTAATCGATATAGAAGGTGGAGCGCCTGCTGGTGGTGGCGCGCTGGATATGGCGGTGGAGACCAGCGCTCTGGTCGGCAAGATTTTCGGTAATTATTCCCATGAGGAGAACGACCCTTCGATTACGGTCATAGATCTCAGTCAGCTAACACAAGATCTTATGCCGTTTGTGCTCGGCTCTTTGCTTGAAATGCTTGCTGAACAAATTTTCTTAAGGGGGCCCAGGAACACGCATCCGACCCTATTGGTGCTTGAAGAAGCGCATCATTATCTCAGGCAGCTTCAGGGTGACGCAGAAAGCGGGCAGCATGCGCTTGCATATGAACGTTTAGCAAAAGAAGGCAGGAAGTTCGGATTGTCATTGCTAGTGAGCACTCAACGCCCATCCGAGGTTTCACCGACGGTTTTGGCTCAGTGCGGTACATGGTCTGTCTTCAGACTTACCAATGAAGCCGATAAGAGAGCTGTTGCGAGTGCTGCCGAGGGAGCAGCTGAGAGTGTTACATCGCAAATCTCGGGATTGGCCCGTGGTGAGGCGATGTTATTTGGGTCTGCACTGCCGCTACCAATACGGCTTCAAAGAATTCCGCTCGCTGAGGATCGCCAGCCGGATTCTCTCGATCCACCCTTCAAAGAAGAATGGAGTGCGCCTTAGCCCGAAACCTAGAAGCTCTAAAATAAATCCAGAATTATCGCGAACCGGGTCTCTGCTGCGTCGGCAAACTCTGAACCAGCCCCCTGAATTCCCGCCTCGAAATGTCAACTTCCGAGATGTGTTGCAAAGGTATAAGGATTACTCCCGAACTGAACCTTCCCGAGAAAGGCTACCGAGGCCTTTGCCCATGAAATCGGGAGCACGGAAAGCATATTGAACATACAAGTCTGAAGAGCCTGATTGTTGCTGAACTGAGTAGCTAACCGGCAAGCTTACGCGACGCTCTTCAGGGTGCTGCATACCGATAGTAATCCATCCCATACATTTGACCCGTCCGACATCTACACGGACCTCGGTCGCAACCTGTCGATCAAGTGAGACATCCTGCGGCAGAAAATGACCGAACCACGCTTGCTGGTTATAGGCGTCTACGAACAAGCCCTGAACACTCTCCGCGACGGCCGGGTTTGCGCAGCTGTCAGTGGTCAATTGTGGTCTTAGTAGCCCATCAAGGTTCACGCGACCTATGACAAACATGGATGCGAAGCTGAACCCGGCTAAAAGAATAATGGCCAGCATGAGCTTCAGGGCCATTTCGATCACGCTTTCCGACTTGCGATTTGCCCATTCCCAGAATGACATGTGTTTGCTCTCAATCCTGCATTTGAAGATCAAATACATACTATAGTTGATAACATGAATGGGAGATAACAGCCATGCCTAGAGCATGGATGTTCGAAAGACCGTTGGAGAGAATTTCGCCCGGATCAGGCGAGAAAAGGGCCTGACACAAGAGCAGGTGGAAGAGATTTCAGGATTCAGCCAGCAATATCTGAGCGGGCTGGAAACGGGAAAACGAAACCCGACGATTGTTACGCTGAACGAGCTTGCACAGGCGCTCGGCGTAGATATTTGCGATTTAATTCTTTAGCGCCCATATCGCGAAATGATCGCCGCGTGACGGTTTGCCAAGAGTGTCCCGTCTTCATCTCTTTCGAGAATATCCTCAACGTCCAAACCCAACTGAGAAAGCATGCAAGGTAAATCTCCCTTTTGGAGACCGTAGGCAGCCATTTGTGAAACGAACAGGCCAGCGTTCTGGACCGATATTGTTTGAAGGTATTCGGACTTGAGCGCCTGAAGGATGGCATCTTGATCAATCGAACAATCTGAGTTGATTGATATTTGCGAAAGGCATAGCTCAGTTTTGTTCCATATCGCAGCATTGGGCCAACGAGATCGATTGGTATCGGAGTGCGGCGTACACAATCGGGTTTCTTTGATAATTCGTTGAAACAATAACGATGGATAGTTAGCAAATATGCTCCAGAGTTTGTGCTGATAGGCTTTTTGAATTGCATCTTTTCCAGCGCGAAACTCGAAACGCCAAATAGGGGATTTGTTCGATAATTGAATTCCCGCCTTATCCGCGCGCTCTTTCCAGATTTCCCACCAATAGAATTTCTTCTTATCGATCGCCTCGCGGCGTTTGTCGTAAATCGCGATTTGCGAATTCGGCATTGTTCCAATTCGAATGCCGGTAATGCGATCACCGCGATAATTGGCTGCGTAATGGCCATCTACGGTTTTCGATTTTCGCGAATGGCAAACGAAATGAGCCGGATTGATTCCGAAATCTGGGAAATAGAAATCAATTGCGTAATCCAATCGGGAAATACGGCGATCTATTTCCGTAAAGGGCATTCCTAAATCGATCAGGAATTGATCATGTTCGGCTTTGACCGCTTCAATCCCTTTTGTGGCCAGGGGCAGGGCGCGCGATGAAACGCGCGCGCCCCAGGGGTCTCGATTCCCATTGGGTTCCTTGAACCACCAGACCGCGCCCATCACGCCGGTATCGACTGAATAGAGATAGCCGCCCTTGCCGCCGTGCCCTTCAACCAGGAAGGTGCGCCCAGCGTACGTCAGCGGCACCGCCCGGCGCTCTTCAATGGCGGACGCCTTCGCCGCTGCGAGCTTGTTGCGCAGATCGGCGGGAAGCTGGACACGATAGGCCATGTCCAGATTGTCGAAACCTTGATGAAGCAAGATGGGTTCGGTCATGGCGTCCCTCTCATGTATTTCTGTGAGGGGGTGTTACAGAGACCCCCTCACAGACTTCCGTCCTATGCAGATTGTTCCTGACGGCGACGCCAGGTCGCGTTCGCCACTTCGCCATCGCGAAAGACTGCGAAATTCAGCGGGTGGGGGAAGCTGGGATCGTCCAGCGTGATGGAGAGAAAGCTCTCGCCCATGTTCGGGCCGCGCGAGATGTCTCGCTTCCAGCCGCTTCCCACTTCCATCATATCGCCGTCCGCATCGCGCACCTGGACGCGGTGTGTCGGCGCGTCAGGGTTCGCTGACGGGTTGGGCGTTGCGGTGATCATGACGCTCGCCTTGAAGTTCAAGGTGCGGATGTCGCCGCGTAGGTCAGACCAGAAGTCATTCGGGCCGACGGGTTTCAGGGTGCCTATGTTGGCCATGTCGCTTTCCTTTCAGGATTGGTTTGAAGGCGCGCTTCGCGCTGAGACCCCTTCTGTTTTTGGAGAGCAAACACAGTTTCCCGAGTGGGGCTGAGCCAAGGCCCAGCCCCTTTTCGGGAGCGGTGCTCTCCAAAAATCCCCGACGGTGGGGTCAGCCCCGCCGGGGCAAAAACTCGTTAGCGGAAAATGCCCAGGTCAGACGTCGAGCGGCGGGTGCGCCGGTCGGTCCATTCGTCCAGGTCTTTGATGCGATACCGGATGCACCGGCCAGACACCTTGATGAACTTCGGCCCGTTTCCACGGGTGCGCCAGTTCCGCAAGGTGCGGGGGGAAACTGAGAGCCGCTTAGCGGCTTGATCTTCAGTAAGGAGTCGGTCGGGGTCGGCTGTTTGCGTCTTCATTGTGTTTCTCCATGTCATCGAAGGCGTGTGATGACATTAGAGGGACGCAAAGGGAGCGATCACGGTTCAAGCCGGGAGAAGAAAATCCCGACCTATGAACTGCGTTTACGATGTTCGATGCAGTGCTTTTTCATGTGTGAGATGATCGTCCCTTCTGGCAAATCCTGGTCGATCAACTGGGCGCATTCCACGACAAAAAGCGTAGCTAGATTTCCGGGCTCTCCGGTCGTTTCGGGCACATAGTCTGAGAAGTTTTTATCCGGCTCCGTATGACCCTGAGCATCCCAGAACCAATGCATGTTCTGGATAGATAGCTTTAAGCCGGGGTTGTGGGGAAGGGATTGAAGAAAACGTTTGTTTTCGCGCCTATATTGTTGGTGTCTTTGACTGTCGGATATAGTCAATTCATTCGCACGTCCTAGGGCCTCCAAAAAGTATTCCAAGTCATATATCGGGGTGGCATCGGTGCCGGGCGTGTTGCTTAGGTCATTGAGGGATTTGTAAAGTTGAATTTGACCGAAGTGCCTTGAAATAGATTGGGCAGCTTTGCTTTTTTCATCGGATAAATATGCGATAAGCTTCTTTATGGTCCCGGACACTTTTTGATGGTCTTCTAGATAGGTTTTTATTGGTTCGAAATTTTGAGATTCATTCGTCCAGTAATACACGTCCGCCCACATTTGCAGCGCCTGGTGAAGCGCTCCAGCATCAGAAAGCTTACATTTCTGAGCAACATCCTGGGCTTCGTTAAGTTCAATCGTTACAGGGCCGGGGCTGCTAAATGGCCCCATGTGGGGGTTTTCACGATTGACCATTTCAAGTCCTTACTTCGCCTATTCAGCCTTACTCAAAAGAGCCGCTGTTATTTGCGTGTTTGGGGAGAAAGCGGGACGACGTTTTCTTGGTTTGCCAAGGTTTGAGGTTGGCCAACAAAACCGCCAATCATATCGTCCACATCATCCGCCGCGTTACGCGTCACCGCTTCTGCTAGGTGGGCGTAGCGCGCGGTGGTTTGCGCCTGGGTGTGGCCAAGCAGTTTGCCGATGATGGGCAGGGAGTGACCGGCTGCGGCGGCTATCGAGGCGTAGGTGTGGCGCAAGTCGTGAATGCGCACGTCTTCTATGCCTGCGAGTTTACGGATGCGCCGCCAGGGCTTTTGAAGGTCCGTGACGTGCTGGCCTTCGATATGTCCGATGATGATGTAAGGATTGTCCGGCAAGCGGGGCAGGGCGCTTAGAAGCTCCACAGTGGAACGGCTGAGCAGCACGCGGCGGGGCCCGGTTTTGGCGTCGGGCAGGACAAGCACATTCCCGCGCACCCAGGACCATTTCGCTTTCTGGATTTCGCTAAGGCGGCACCCTGTCAGAAGCAGCAGCTTGAAGGCGGCTGCGACGTGAAGCGTCTCTTCTCCGTTCGCCACACATGCATCGAGAACGGCGAAAAGGCGCTCGATTTCGTCAGGGTCCAGATATCGTTCGCGCTTGTGCTCTTTGTATTTTTGAACATGGCGGGTCGGATTGGTGCCGTCCTCTCGCAACCCCCAAACCTCGGCGAGATTGAACAGCTTTGAGAGCACGCCCAAAACGCGGTTGGCCTGATAAGGCTTGTCCCGCAATCCATGATGTAGCGCCGCGATGTCAGGGCGTTTGATATCCTGGACCTTCATCGCGCCCAGCTTGGGCTTGATGAAAATCTCACAGCAGCGGTGATACTCGCGCTGCGTTGAAGGCTTCAGATGAACCGGAACATACTCGTCTAGGAAGCGGTCACAGAGTGCGGCCATGTCCGGCGCGCGCCGCTCTCGCCGCCGGTCGCCGGACGGATCGCCGCCGCTGGCCACGTGTCCCAGGGTTTGCCGGGCGAGGTCGCGGGCCTGCTCGGCGGTGACCGCGCCATGAACGCCCAGGCTCACTCGTTTGGTGCGCCCGCCGGATCGATATTGGACGGTATAGGTCTTTCGGCCCTTCGGTGAGACGCGCACGCCAAAGCCCGGAATGAGCGCGTCCCAGACGAAGTAATCGGTCTCTTTTGGGGGCAACGCCTCGACGGAACGTTTCGTGATCTTTGACATGGTGATTTTCCCGCCCAAAAAATTTGGAAGCATATAGGAAGCAGCGTGCAGCGTTTCAGCGGGTATCATTGGTGACGACGGGAGTCGTTTGGGTCAAGGCAATTTGTTGAAAATAGATGGTTTTTGGCGCTATGGCGTCAACGCGGTACGACGCGGGAAATGGCTGGACTGTCTCTCATAACCTGAAGGTCGTAGGTTCAAATCCTACCCCCGCAACCAACGATACTTGCGAAACCTCCAAGGCTCCCGCCGCGGAGGTTTTTGCATTCCAGGACCCATTCCGCAGAGATCGTTGGTTGCGCCCTCCCGCAACCAACGATCCCTGCGATAGCAGGTTGTCAAAAGCCTCGGCCTCCGAAAGGAAGTCGGGGTTTTTCTTTCCTGCAGCAAAGCGCAGGATGGCACCCAGATCTCCACGCAGTACAATGGCAAGTTCGCCGTCCTCCGGGATAAGGGTCACCTGATCCACAAGGGAACGAAACACCTCGGCAGCTTGTGCTCGCTCTTCTTCGCGCTGGAGATTCTCATAGAGCTGTCTAATTCGGTCCTGGTAGATCTGCGCCATGTTCGGGTGCAGAAAGGGCGGTGGCTCGTCGGCATTGGCCAAGAGTTCGGTTAGTTCGGCTTTGCGCGCCTCAAGCTTCTCGGCCTTGTCCTTCAGCTTGGCTGGCGGAAATCCCTGCAAAATGGCATCTACCATTTTGTCCAGCTCCCGATCGGTGCGCTCCAGCTCACTCTTCCATACTTCCAGATCAGCTCCGCGTTCCATGCGAAGGCGGTTTACCTCCTTTGTGAACTCGGCACAGAATTCCTTGAACAGTTCAGGTCCCATCAGATGCTTCCTGAGGCCGTTCAGTATGGAAGCCTCCAGTGCATCGCGTCGGATGTTCACTCGGTTGTCACAAGTGCCCTTGTTGCGGGCTGTTGAGCACCCCATGAGGTCTTTTGAGATCATCGAGTACCCCCCTCCGCAGCAGCCGCACTTTATCAGCCCCCCGAACAGGTGCTTTGGGCGACGCCGGTTGTTCATAGGGTTTGAACTCTTCTCGGATTTGTCAAAGGCAAGGCTGGCTTGCCGCGCCTTCACGGCATCCCATAGGGACCGGTCAATGACTGAGAGCTCCGGCACCTCTTGAACGACCCATTCGCTCTCCGGGTTTGGGCGCGAGACGCGCTTGCCGGTATCCGGATCCTTCATGTAGCGCAGGCGATTCCAGACCAGCTTGCCGATATAGAGCTCATTGTTCAGGATACCTGTGCCACGCTTGGGGTTTCCGTGGATTGTGGAGGGCCCCCATTCTTTGCCTTGCGGCCCAGGGACGCCCTCACGATTCAGCGTCATGGCAATGGTGCGGGAGGACTTGCCTTCAAGATAATCCTTGAAGATGCGCTGGATGATGCTTGCCTCGGCGGTGTTGATCTCCCGGTGACCGCGCTCGTCCGGATCGGCGGTGCGTACGACGTTATATCCGTAGCAGAGACCGCCTCCGGATTTTCCGCTCTCAACCCGGCCGCGCAGGCCACGGCGAGTCTTGTCGGCGAGATCCTTGAGGAACAGCGCGTTCATTGTACCCTTAAGGCCGACATGCAGATGCGTGACCTCGCCTTCGGAAAGGGTAACGAGCTTCACATCAGCATAGGACATGCGCTTGAAGATACCGGCGATATCTTCTTGGTCCCGGGAGAGTCGGTCCATCGCCTCTGCGAGGATCACATTGAAGCGGCCGTGTGTGGCATCGGAGATTAGGGCCTGAATGCCTGGACGGAGCAGTGAGGCGCCCGAGATTGCATGGTCCGAGTATTCCTCGACGATCTGCCAGCCCTGCTTCTCGGCGTAGAGCCGACACATCCGGAACTGATCTGCGATCGAGGCATCGCGCTGATTGTCGGACGAATAGCGAGCGTAGAGCGCGACCTTCATACGGCGGCCTCCTTACTTGGGGAGGCGGTCCTGTTCATGATGGGCCGTCTCGGCGTTGACAAAGTCGCGGGCGGCCTGACGGGCCAAGAGGCGGACCAGATCGCGGAGGCGGGCATCAGGCTCGGCGCCCGCGAGACACGCGGCGTCGGTGTCCGCCGCTTCGACGGAGAGATGCAGTGTCTCCGCTTTGGTTTGTCGCTGTCGTGCCAAGAGGTCGCCATCCGTTTCTCGCGCGTTGAGGTGCGCAAGACAAAGAATGACATCTCGAAGTGATCGCTCAAGGAAAAATAGTATGTAAAAACAGCGTGTTGTCGGTTTTTCTGGCGCATTACGTCGTGCCGGATCGTAGAAACGGATATAGCCTCGTCGTGAATAACGGCGGGCAAAATCGCTATTGTCTGTTTGATCGCGATGTACATCTAACCCATGCTGCCTTGACGTCGGACCCTGTGGCACATTCCGGGCTCGCGTCCATCTTGGCGTGACTGCTTGCTCTTCGGCACGGCAGTTGAAAAGCCAATGTTTCTTGGTATATATATCCTGATATAGCATGGAGATCGGCGATGAGCAACGCTGCACAGAAACGAGCGATCAAGAATTACCGCGCGCGCCTGACACAGCGCGGCTTCAAACGTTTCGAAGTCATGGT
>NZ_DJIQ01000056.1:19803-48600 GCF_002433705.1 Oceanicaulis sp. UBA6590 | reverse complement strand
CCGATGCCGAACCCGTCCACCCAGCGCCGGCAGAACACCAGCACCAGCGGGAAATAGACCATGAGCGGCGTAATGATGTTGGTCGAGCCGTCGCCCACGCGATAAGCCGCCGTCGCCATTTCCGGGCTGACGCCGAGCAGCATCAGCATCGGCACCAGAACCGGCGCCATCAGCGCCCATTTGGCGCTGGCCGAGCCCACAAACAGGTTCAACACCGCCGAGAACAGGACGATCAGGCCCAGCACGATCGGCAGCGGCAGGCCCGATTGCTCGATGGCGTTCGCGCCGTTCACCGCCGTGATGATGCCCAGACGCGACTGGTTGAACATCTCCACGAAATAGGCCGCGAAGAAGGCGAGCACGAGATAATAGCCCATATCCTTCATGGCTTCGGCCATCATCGAGACCACGTCACGATGGGTCTTCACCGTGCCGGCCGCCTGACCATAGGCCACGCCCGCCAGCAGGAAGAGGATCATGAAGCCCGCCACCAGCGACTGGAAGAAGGGCACGAGCGCAATGGCCACGCCCTGACCTTCCGCCAGCGCGGATTCATTCAGCAGCGGCACATCCCCGCCATACATGGACAGCGCGCCGCCTGTGACGAGCGCGGGCAGGTCCACCGTCATGATCAGCCAGAGGAAACAGACCAGCAGCACGGCCCAGAGCGCACGCCAGAGGCCCGTCTTCTCGCCATCCGTCAGAGGCGCTTCGGGGTCGCTGTCATCGTCCTTGGCGTTCGTGGAGGCGCCGCCTGTCCATTTGCCCAGACGCGGCTCGACGATGCGGTCGGTGACGTACCAGATCACCGGCATGAAGATGAAGGTCATCGCGGCGATGAAATACCAGTTGCCGACAATGTTCATCGTCCACTCCGGCACCAGCGCCACCACGGACGCTTCGGTCACGCCGAACAGCAGGGCGTCCAGCTGACCGGGCAGAAGGTTCGCGGAAAAGCCGCCCGATACGCCCGCAAATGCCGCGGTGATGCCCGCAATCGGGTGACGGCCCGCCGCGGCGAAGATGACGCCCGCCAGCGGGATCAGCACCACATAGGCCGCGTCCGCCGCCAGATTGCCCATCATCGCCACCAGCGCCACCGCCGGAGTGAGCAGCATTTTCGGCACATCGCGCACCGCGGCGCGCATGGCGGTGCCAAAGAGGCCCGCCCGTTCGGCGACGCCTGCGCCCAGCATCACCACCAGCACATAGCCCAGCGGGTGAAAGCCGGTGAAGATTTCGGGCATTTCGACCAGCAGATGCTGCAGGCTGGCGGCGCTGAGAACACTGCGCGCTTCCACCAGAACGGCGCTCCCGTCCGGATTGGTCTGGGTCGGGTGCAGGGCGGACAGGCCCATCACCGCCGTGATCACCGAGATGATCACCATGGCGATGATCAGATAGAGGAAGATGAAGGCCGGATCCGGAAGTCGGTTGCCCGCCCGTTCGATCAGACCGAGAAAGCCGGTCTGGTGTTCAGTCTGCGCAGTCTCGCGCGCTTGGTCGCTCATGATGCTCCCCATCACCACAGCGGCTCTTCTGCGTGAGCGCGCCGTAAACTTTTACATGTGAACAGGGATACAGGCCCCGGACGCAAACGAAAACCCAAAGCGAATAGGGTTATCACCCCGACTGGGGTTTCAGGCGGCAAACCCGTTCAGTCATCCTATATGCTCAGACCATGGAACGCTTCGCCGCCCTTCTGGACCGCCTGTCCTATACGCCCCAGCGCAATGGCAAGCTGCGCCTGCTGGTCGAGCATTTCCGCCGCGAGCCCGATCCCGACCGCGGCTATGCGTTGGCGGCGCTGACCGGGGCGTTCGATTTCAAGACCGCCAAGGCCGCCGCCATCCGTCAGCTGGTCAGCGAACGGGTCGATCCGGTGTTGTTCGAGCTGTCCTATGACTATGTGGGCGATCTGGCGGAGACCGCCGCGCTGATCTGGCCGCAACGCCACGGCGCCAACCGGGCGCCTGATCTCGTTGAGGTGATCGACGGGCTGATGACGGTGAGCCGCGCCGGCGCGCCCGCCCTGATCGAAAGCTGGCTCGATGCGCTGGATGCTCAGGGCCGCTGGGCGCTGTTGAAGCTCGTCACCGGCGGGATGCGGGTGGGCGTCTCCGCCCGGCTCGCCAAGACCGCTCTGGCGCAGTTTGGCGATGTGGACGTCACCGAGATCGAGGAGCTCTGGCACGGGCTCGAGCCGCCCTATGACAGCCTGTTCGCCTGGCTTGAGGGCAAGGCCGACAAGCCGATCAACGCTGCGAAAGCGCCGTTCCGACCCGTCATGCTGGCTCATCCGGTGGAGGATGGCGGGCTGGATGGACTGGAACCGTCCGATTTCATCGCCGAATACAAATGGGACGGCATCCGCATTCAGGCGGTCAGCGAAGACGGGGTGCGCCGACTTTACACCCGCACGGGGGACGACATCTCCCATACCTTCCCTGATGTGCTGGCGGCGCTGGAATTTGAAGGCGCGATTGACGGCGAATTGCTGATCCGCACGCCCGATGGCGAAGTCGCGCCCTTTTCTGATCTTCAGCAAAGGCTGAACCGCAAGACCGTCTCAAAGGCGATGTTGACCCGCCTGCCCGCCTTCATCCGCGCCTATGACATACTGGTGGATGGGGAGGAGGATGTGCGCCGCTTGCCCCTGACCGAGCGCCGCACGCGACTGGAAGCGCTGGTCGAGCGCGCGCCATCCGACCGGATCGATCTCTCCGACACCATTGGCTTCGAGGACTGGAGCGCCCTGGAGACCTTGCGCGCCGACCCGCCGCATGCGCATGCCGAAGGCGTGATGATCAAACGGCGCGACAGCGCCTATCAGGCCGGTCGTCCCAAAGGCCACTGGTGGAAGCACAAGCGTGACCCGTTCCTGGTGGACGCCGTGCTGATGTACGCCCAGCGCGGGCATGGAAAGCGCTCGAGCTTCTATTCGGACTACACCTTCGGGGTCTGGCGCGAGGAGGATGGCGTTCAGGTGCTGGCTCCGGTGGGCAAGGCCTATTTCGGCTTCACCGATGACGAGCTCGAACAGCTCGACAAATTCGTGCGCGACAACACGGTGGACCGGTTCGGCCCGGTGCGCGCTGTGAAGGCGCGTCCCGACTTCGGCCTGGTGCTGGAGATCGCCTTTGAGGGGCTGAACCGTTCACCACGACACAAGTCCGGGATCGCCATGCGCTTTCCGCGCATTCACCGCATCCGCTGGGACAAGCCGGCGGGCGAGGCGGACTGGCTGATCCGCCTCCACCAGCTCTTGGAGGAACGGTTCGACCGTCCCGCGATTTAGTGCTATCGCAGATTAACTGTGCATTGGACCATCAAGGGGACTTACCGGACATGAGCACGACGACCGCGGCGTTCGATTTCGAACGCGCTCAGGAATACATCACCACCATCGGCCTTCAGATGGTCATGAATGTCGGCATGGCCGCGCTCATCCTGATCATCGGCTTCATGATCGCCGGCGCGGTGGGCCGCACCATCCGCTCCATTCCCGACCGCAATCCGAAACTGGATCCCACGATTGCGAGCTTCTTCGCCTCCATCGCCAAATACGGCGTGCTGGCCGTCGTCATCATCGCCGTCCTGACCCGCTTTGGCGTGGAGACCACTTCGCTGGTCGCGGCCCTTGGCGCCATGACGCTGGCCATTGGTCTCGCCCTTCAGGGCACGCTGTCGAACGTGGCGGCGGGCGTGATGATCATTTTCTTCCGCCCCTACAAGATGGGCGATTATGTCGAGATCGCGAACACGGCCGGATCGGTCAAGGACATCACCCTGTTCTACACCGAGCTGAACACCCCTGATAACAAGCAGATCATCGTGCCGAACGGTCAGTCCTGGGGCGATGTGATCACGAACTACTCCGCCTACCCCACGCGTCGCTGCGATTTTGTGTTCTCCGCCAGCTATGACGATGACATCGACAAGGTGATCTCGGTTCTGCGCACCACCTTCGAGGCCGATGAGCGCGTGATGAAGGAGCCGGCGCTGTTCGTGGAAGTGAAGGCGCATGGCGCCTCCAGCGTGGACTATGTGGTGCGCGCCTGGTGCCAGGCCTCGGACTATTGGGGGCTGCATTTCGACATGAACAAGAAGGTCAAAGTCGCCTTCGACTCCAACGGCATCGAGATCCCCTATCCGCACTCTGTGGAGATCCACAAGGAAGGCTGATCGCCGCGATACGGCCTTATTTGCGTGAGAGACAGACGATCATGAGCGAACAGACCCCGCATTCCGCCGGACTCAAGTCCATGCTTCAGCGCGTGCTGAGCGTGCGGTTCGCCGACCTCATGGTCGTCTTTCTTCTCTGCGTGCTGGTGGGCCTGGTCCTCGCCGTGTTCCAGGTCGACCCGGCCGATCTCTGGGTCGATTTCTTCCAGACCGTGGGCGACGCCTGGGCGTCCTTCTTTGACTCCATCGGCGCGTCGCTGCGCTGGGCCCTGCGCTATTTCTTCCTGGGCGCCGTGATCGTTCTGCCGATCTGGCTGGCCGTGCACCTGGTCCGGGCTTTTACCAAGCGCTAACAGCAAAATCCGTTCGGATAAGACAATCTCCACCTCTTGCCGCTAAACAGGTCTGATACACCTGAGAGGGGGAATGTGTGGCGGCAGAGCTGGATATCGATTTTGGCGACGAGGCGTCGTCGGGCGACGGCCTGGACTGGCGCCAGCGCGCCGTCATTGTCTGCGACCCCACGCCGTTCTCACGCCGTCTGACGGTCGACATCCTGCGCTATGCCGGCGCGGAGCGCATCCAGACCTGCTCGACCCCTGAATCCGCCATCTGGTTCGCAGAGAACGCCGATCAGTCGGTCATGGTCGTGGACTGGCGGGACGAGCGTCTGGACGCCGCCCAAACCATTCGCAAGCTGCGTCGCAGCAAGGGCGAGGCGAACCGCATCCCCACGCTCATCCTGTCCACCAAGAATACGCTTCTGGACATCGAAGCCGCCCGTGACGCCGGCGCGGACACCCTGGCGCTGCGCCCGGTCTCTCCTCGCGGGGTCACCGAACGCCTGACAGAAATCACCCAGCGTCCACGCGCCTTCGTGAAAACCTCCAATTACAGCGGTCCCGATCGCCGGGTGCGCAAGGCGGACGGCGCAGGCGCCTACAAGCGAGACCGGGACGTGGCGGAGGGCATGACGACGCCGCTGCAGGCTGCGCGCGCCCAGGCCCAGTCCATCATCTTCACCATGCTGCGCCGGGGCGATGAACTCTCGGCGCGGATTGGCCGGTCGCTGGAGCGCTTCCTCGCGAGCGTCGACGCCCTGGGCGATCGTGAACGCGAGATCATCCAGCTGCACCGCGCCTCTCTGGGGCGGCTTGCCGATCTTCAGGGCGAATCCCGTGAAGAGCGCATGGAAGTCGTGGAAGGTCTCGAAACGCTGGTGCGTCGCCGCCTGCGTGACTGACCGGCTGGAAAGCCGCGCCGGTTCCAAGTACAAGCGCTCCCATGAGCGATACCCTTCAAGACAAACTCGACACCCTGGCCGGGCTTCTGGTCGACGGCAGCCCGCATGCCGTCGCCCTGGGCATGAAGCTTGTGCGGGTCAGCCCTGGAGAAGCGGTAATCCGAGCGCCCTATCAGGCTGAGTCAATTGGCGATCCCGAGACGGGCGTGATGCATGGCGGCGTTGTCACCGCCCTGCTCGATCATGCCTGCGGCACGGCCGCCTTCGCCGGTCTGGGCGGGGATCAGGCGGTGGCCACGCTTGATCTGCGGCTCGATTACATGCGTCCGGCCAAGCCCGGCTGTGATGTCATCGCGGAAGCCAGGACCATCAAGGTGTCCGGGCTCATCGCCTTTGTCAGCGCCATCGCCCATGACGGGGATCAGAACGATCCCGTCGCCACCGCGCATGCGGCCTTCATGGTGACCAAGGCCAGCCAGGCCGCCGCCGAGCGCGCCCGCGCCGAGGTGGAGCAACACATGGCGAGCGAGAAAGCCGGAGGCGCCGCCTCATGAATGAGCGTCTGCATAAACTCCAGTCGAGCCCCTATGTCTCGCGCATGGGCGTGCGGTTCGATGACCATGGCGACGAGCTGACCGCCATTCTGCCTTATGACGAGTGGCTGATCGGCAATCCGTTGATCCCGGCGCTGCATGGCGGCGCCATCGGGGCGTTCATGGAGATCACCGCGTCAGCCGGCCTGCTGGCCTTCACCGAACTCGCCGCCCTGCCCAAGCCCATTGATGTGGCGGTGGACTATCTGCGTCCGGGCAAACCCCAGGATGTCTACGCCCGCGCCTCGATCACCCGGCAGGGCTCACGCGTGGCGAATGTGCGCGTGGACGCCTGGCAGGAGCGCCGCGCCTCGCCGATCGCCAGCCTGCATGGCCATTTCCTGATCAAGCCGATCAAGTCGGGCGGTTGAGTTCGCGCGTTTTTCACATGCGAATTTTTTCGCTGAAATCAGCAGATCGCCACAGCCGGATCAGACCCGGGATCGCTTCCGCCTAGCTTGAAACGCGTTGAGGCCGTCAAAGGGCCACGCTCAAACGCCGCATGCACATTACCTTTTAAACGCAAAACGCCCCGCCGGAGCACCGACGGGGCGTTGAATCGTTTGGGGAGTGTGGGTGCGTCTAGCGCACGACAGCAGCCACCTCGACCACGCCGTTGACGCGCGCGACGGCGATGTTGAGCTGGGCTTCGCTGGCGCGACGGGCTTCAGCAACACATTCACGCGCGGCGCGCTGCTCGGCCAGGGTGCGCGCAGAACGCGCGTCGCACACATTCAGAGCCGCCAGACGGATCCGGTCGCGCAGGGCGTCCAGACGCTCGACATTGGACAGATCAGACGGACGGAATGCGATTTCAACGGTCTCGACAGATTGGGCGGACGCAGCGCCGGTCAGAGCGACGGCGATGAGGGCGGCGGCGACAAAACGCATCGGGGAGATCCTTGTTTCATATGCGAACCGCTTGCGTGCGGTTCTTCGTTCCAACCAGGCCGGGACAATCCGGCGGGGTCGTTTCTGACAGCGTCTTGCAACGGGGATGTGACGTGTGCGCCAACGCTGGCGCAACTCCAGTCTGCATGAATGCATAACGGAGACGCCTCGGACTTGCCCCCGCTCGCCGAGCGCAAAACTCGCGCATGAAGAGAAAGCCCCCGCCCACGGGGATGGGCGGGGGCCAGGGGAACAGCCTCGTGAGCATTGAAGGCTGTTATTCCTGTAGTGACTGATTTTGCAGCGACTTAGTAAGCGGACTCTTCGTCCGGCCCGGACGCCTGCGCATAGGTGCGACCCATGCTGCGCGCCTCGGCGATCTTGACCTGAAGCTGCGCCATGCCGTCTTCATAGGCGTCCTGGACGCATTCGCGCGTCTGCTGGCTGAAGCGCGTGAAGACGCTGCCGTCTTCATGACAGACCGCGTGAGCGGTGCGCGCGATCTGCAGACGGAGGCGCTCGACGCCTTCCTCCGTCAGAAGTTGTTCGCTTGCGTAATTGATTGCCTGACGGGTTTCGACGACACCCTCTTCGGCGGCGGCGACGGGGGTGAGCATAAGACCCGCCATGCTGGCGAGCATGACCGTGACCATAGACATGACCTGTTCTCCTAATTCGACCAAGGAAGCCGCGTCGCCCTCTTTTGGGGCGGATCCCGGCGTTCACCCCTGGACGCTAGAACAGCTCACCTAACCGTGCTCTGACGATCAGATGAGACTTTTGTCATGAGCTGGCCACTAACCCGACTTGCGCTGGGACGCGCAGCGACGCGAGCAGTATCTGACGTTTTCCCAGTCACGTTCCCACTTCTTGCGCCAGCTGAAGGGACGCTGGCACACCGGGCAGATCTTTTCAGGCAAGTCGCCCTTTCGTCGTCTCGGCGCCGGCCCTTTCATGAACTCAGGCCTGATCCGAAACGCCGGACCAGCTTCTGAACATGGGGGCGTACGGGAAGAAACAATCGATACAGACCCTCGCCGATCCAGACAAAGGGCGGGCATCCGCCGAGAACGCCCAGCCAGCGCCAGCCCGGCGTCGCGCGCCAGAGAGCAGCAAACGCTGCGGCGCCCGAGCGCAACCGTCCGGCTTGATCGCGGACATGTAACCTTTTCAGGGCCGCTTCACAGGAGACGCCTTCGGGCGAGGCGCCGCTCCGGGTTATATCCGTGAACTGAGCATCTGCACCCTGGTCTTGATAATAGCTCATCTCCGCGCGGCACAGCAGGCAGCCCCCGTCATAAAACACCTCGACAGATGCGGTCCGGACTGCATCATCGGGTTTGGATTCATCAGGTTTTGAGCTTTCTTGGGCCATATCGCATCCAGAATTAGACCGCAGCGAAGAGGATGACAGGGTGGCGAATGGACGCGCAGCAGTGATCGGCGCCGGACTGGCGGGTTCAGCCGCGGCCCGCGCCCTGGCCGCCCGTGACTTCACCGTGGTCCTGTTCGACAAGGGGCGCGGCCCGGGCGGACGCATGTCGACGCGCCGCGCGGAGACCCCGCTCGGACCGGTCCGCTTTGACCATGGCGCGCAATTCATCACGGCGACCGGGGAAAGCTTCTCTGAATTCCTGGAACAGGCCCGCACCGCCGGCGCCGCCGATCTGTGGACCGGTCGAACCGTTTCCATTGACCGCGGCGGCAACGCCGAAAGCCTGCGCGAGAAGACCCGCTGGGTGGGCGTTCCGGGCATGAGCGCCATCGTGAAGACTGCGCTGGACGGGTTCGACGCGCGCTTCGGACGTCGCGCCAGCCATGTGTCCGGCGAGGCCGGCGCCTGGATGATCCATTTCGAGGACAGCCCTGTCGAAGGCCCGTTCGATCGTCTCGTTCTCACCTTGCCGCCCGAACAATTGATCGAGTTCCTGGCGCGGAGCGACGGGGATTTTTCCGAGATCATCGCCGAAGCCCTGGCTGCGAAACTCTCCCCCTGCTGGGCGGTCATGACCGTACCGGCCAATGCGGCGGATCCGGGCTTTGACGGGGCCAAGCTGCTGGGCGGCGCCGTGCGCTGGATGGCCCGGATGAATTCCCGCCCCGGACAGGACGGTCCGGACGCCTGGGTCCTGCACGCCTCGCCGGACTGGTCTGAGGCCTTTCTGGAAAGCGACGCCGACACGGTCGCCCGCAGCCTCACGGAAGAGGCCTTCATCCGTTTCGGCCTGCCCATGCCGGTCTGGAGCCAGGCGCATCGCTGGCGCTACGCCCTGGTCACCGAAGCCCCCGGAACGCCCTTCGGGCGTGATCCGAGCGGCACGCTGGGATGCGCCGGGGATTGGCGGCTCGGACCTCGCGCCGAGCTGGCCTGGGAGTCCGGTGAAGCCCTGGGCCAGACGCTCGCGGACTGATTTCAGGCTCGCCTGTCCGGATGCTTGAGGCTATCCAGCCCCGATGACGGCTCTCACCCTGACCCGCAAGCAGGTCTTCCTGCGCGCCCTGCCCATCATGGGCGCCAACATCGCCTCACCCCTGGTGGGGCTGGTGGACCTCGCCGTGATCGGCCGCACCTCCGACACAGAGGCCATCGCCGCCGTGGCCCTGGGCGGTCTGGTCTTCAATATCTTCTTCTGGTCCGTCGCCTTCCTGCGCATGGGCGCAACCGCGCTGACCGCCCAGGCCGATGGCCGCAACGATGAAGGCGACGTGCGCGCTGTCCTGTGGCGTGCGGGACTTGTCGGGGTCGCGATCGGCCTTGTCCTGCTGGCGGCGCAATGGCCGATCAAGAGCGCCGCCTTCGCCCTGTTCGACAGCCCGACCGGTGTGGAGGCGCTGGGCCGCGACTATGTGAACGCCCGGCTGTGGGGCGCACCGGCCGCCTTCGCCGGCTTTGCTGTCTATGGCTGGCTGATCGGCCTGGGGCTCACCGGACGCGCCCTCATCCTTCAAACCGTGCTCAATCTGCTCAATGCCGGCCTGTCCGTCCTCTTCGTCCTGGGCTTTGACCAGGGCGTCGCCGGCGTCGGCGCAGCCAGCGCCGTCGCGCAATGGCTGCACCTTCTGGCGGCGGGCGTGATCATTGTCATGATCCTGCGTCAGCGCGGGACGGCGCCCGCAAGCCGCCTGCTGGACACAGAGGCCATCCGACGGCTGTTCTCGGTCAATCGCGATATCTTCCTGCGCACCATGGCGCTTCTGGCGGGCTTTACCTGGTTCAACATCGCCAGCCTGCGCGAAGGCGCGGACGTGCTGGCGGGCAACGCCATCCTGATGCAGTACATCTCCATCTGCGCCTTCTTCCTCGACGCCTTCGCCCATGTGACCGAGGCCGAGACCGGGCGCGCCGCCGGGGCGAGGAACTGGTCCCGCCTGATCCGCGCCTTCCGTCTGACCAGCGAACTGGCCCTGGGGTTCTCGCTAATCCTCAGCCTGGGCTTTCTTGTGCTCGGCGACGCCTTCATCGCCATGATGACCACTGACGCCGCGACCCGCGAAACCGCCCGCAGCTTCCTGATCTGGTGCGCGCTGGTGCCGCTTCTGGGCATGCCCAGCTGGCAACTCGACGGATTGATGATCGGCGCCACGCGCGGACCGCTGATGCGAAACGCCATGATCGCGGCGCTTGCGATCTATCTGATGCTTGACGCTGTCCTGCGCCCGCTCTGGGGCGCGCACGGGCTCTGGTTGGCCTTCCTGCTCTACTACCTCGCACGAGCCGGAACGCTGATGGTCGGCTGGAGAGGGCTGAAACGCAGCTTTGACGCCTAGGCGTCCACCCCGACCGCTTCCGAAACATGCTCGAACCCGTCCGCCTTCAAACGTTGGGCCAGACCCTCGCGGATCCTCAGCGCCAGTCCCGGCCCCTGATAGACCAGGGCGGTGTATAGCTGGACCGCGTTCGCGCCCGCGCGAATCCTGGCGTAGGCGGCGTCCGGGCCATCGATGCCGCCCACCCCGATGATCGGCAGGTCCGGTCCGGCCAGACGGCGGAACTGGCGCAGCACCTCGGTGGAGCGGGTCTTCAGCGGCAGGCCGGACAGACCGCCCGCCTCGCCCTTGTGACGGCTCTGAAGGCTCTCAGGGCGCTCCAGCGTGGTATTGGAGACGATGAGGCCGGACAGGGCATGGGTCTCAACCGCCTTCACGATGGTCTCGATGCCCGCCTCGTCGAGATCGGGGGCGACCTTCAGGAAGACCGGCTCGGCCCAGCGCGCATCATTGACCTTCTTCAGAAGCTCATCGAGCGCATCCCCGCTTTGCAGGGTGCGCAGGCCGGGCGTATTCGGCGAGGAGATGTTGACTGTGAAGAAGTCCGCCAGACCCGACAACGCCTTCAGAAGAATGGCGTAATCACTGGCGCGGTCCTCGGAATCCTTGTTGGCGCCCAGATTGACGCCCACAGGCCCCTCCGCCTTTGAGGGGCTGTCCTGACGCGCTTCAAGACGCGTCTTCACCGCATCAAGGCCCTCATTGTTGAAGCCCATGCGGTTGATGACAGCCTTGTCCTCGCGCAGCCTGAACAGGCGCGGTTGCGGATTGCCGGCTTGCGGGCGGGGCGTGACCGCGCCCACTTCCACAAACCCGAACCCGGCGTTCAGAAGCGCGTCCGGGGCTTCGGCGTTCTTGTCGAATCCGGCGGCGAGACCGACCGGATGGGCCAGCTCGAGCCCTGCCAGCGCGGTTTTCAGGACGGGGTCGGCAGGCGTTGAGGCTTTCGGTCCGAACCCGGCCTTGAGCCCCATCAGGGCCGCGCGGTGTGCGGTCTCCGCCGGCAGAAAGGTCAGCAGTCTGGCAAGCAGGTCGCTCATCGGCTCAGCTCCGGCGGCAGGCGCCAGGCGCCCTCTTCATCCCGTTTGATCAGATGCACGCCCGTTATGGCGCTAAACGGCACCGGCCCGTAGATATGGGGGAACATCTCGCCCCCGCGGGACTTTTCCCATTTCAGCGTATCGCCCAGGGCGCTGGCGTCGATCTCGGCGACGCCCAGACGCCCGGCGTCGGCATAATGGATCTGCAAGGTGTCCGCCAGCTGGTCCAGCGTGGAGGCGTGGATGAAGCCATCCGCCTTGTCATGGGCCTCGCCCTCATAGGCGCCGGACAAGGAGGCCGCGGCCAGGGCGGCGGGATCGGCGATGCGATAGATCAGATCTGTCATGAACAAGGCCGATACGACGCCCGGCCGCCAGGCGCAAGCGTGTGGCCCCTCTGCATGTGTCCGGACAGGGCTCATCCATTTCACAAGGATTTTTTTCCTGCTATAGGAGTGTGGAGAGTCGCGTTAGACGGGATGCCGATGCTGACCCACGCCCAGATCTGGAGCGGAATTGACCGCCTGGCCCATCGCGCAGGCCTGACGCCATCAGGATTGGCGCGCCGCGCGGGCCTTGACCCCACCACCTTCAACCCGTCCAAACGCACCAGCGCCGACGGCGCCAAGCCACGTTGGCCATCCACCGAGAGCCTCGCCAAGGCGCTTGAAGCAACCCGGGTCAGCTTTGACGACTTCGCCGCGCTCGCCATGGGCCATACGGCTGGACGCTCCGTGCCGCTGCTGGGATTCGCGCAGGCGGGCGATCATGGCTATTTCGATGACGCCGGGTTTCCCACCGGGGAGGGCTGGGAGGATATCCGCTTTCCCGGGGATGAAGGCGAAGGCGCCTATGCGCTGGAGATTTCCGGAGAGTCCATGTCGCCCGTCTATCGCCATGGCGACCGCATCGTCGTCAGCCCGGACGCCCCGCCCCGACGCGGCGACCGCGTCGTGGTGAAAACCCGCTCGGGCGAGGTGATGGCCAAGGAGCTGGGCCGGGTGACGGCGGAGAGCGTGGAGCTGATCTCGCTCAACCCGTCCTATGACAACCGGATCCTCTCGACCCGCGATCTCGTCTGGATGGCGCGCATCGTCTGGGCCAGCCAGTAAGTCGACGCCCCCGCACGCCTGTCCGTGCGAGGGCGTCAAGCGCTGTCGGTCTTAGGGGGAACCGTCAGGCGCATATTCAAAGACGTCCGTCAGAGGGGTCTTGAAGACCTCCGCAATCTGGAACGCCACTTCCAGGGAGGGCGAATACTTGCCCTGTTCGATGGCGAGCACGGTTTGCCGGGTGACGCCGATCCGTCTGGCCAGTTCGGCCTGGGTCATCTCTCCGGCATGAAAGCGCAACTCGCGGATCCGGTTCTTGATCTGCGTTGACTTCGCCATGACTAGACGCCCATCCGGTAATCGATGGCGCGCAGCACGCCCTTGACCAGTTCCGAGACCACCAGACCGCCCAGGATCATGTGCACGATCCAGAAGACATTCTGTTCGGTCAGCGCCAGTCCCAGCGCCAGGATCGCCGCCGTCCCCAGCACATAGCTCGACCGGGCGTCCGCACGCATCTCGATCAGCTTGTCGCGTTCATCCGCCTGGTCGGACTCCTTGGGCGCCGCCATGGCGACCAGGATATGACCGACCACGCCGCCGATGACGAGGAACACGACCGCCGCGAACAGATAGGGGCCGACCTGCTCCATGGATGGGCCCTCGTTCAGGGCCGGCGGCATGACCATGGCGAAATACGCCCCATAGGCCAGGGCGATGATAACCGTCATGACCAGATTGCTTTTTTCTTGGAACGACATGTCAAGCTCCTTTGATCTCATGTCGAATTTCTTTGACATTCCGAGGTGTAAAAGGGAGCAGACCCCATGTCAAACATTTTCGACCTCATGGCCGATTTATTTGACAAAACGCCTGCGCGCCTCTGGCCAAGTGTCTGATTTTACTCTTCGAGCAGGCGCACAGCTTCGGTCTGTGCAGCGGCCGGATCGGTTTGAAGAAGCCCCAGAAGCGAGGTCGCCAATCCCAAGACCGCCTGCCCGACGGCGTCGCTTTCGGCGGTCTCGATCGCCCGGTTGAGCATCAGGGTCGCCTCCTCGCCATGGACCGCCGGATCAGCGGCGACCAGCGCGACGGCGAAGCGATAGGGGATGGCGGCGGGAGCGTCGCCCATCTCCACGGCCTGTCGCATCAGGGATAGGCCTTCGGCTTCATTGGCGTCAAACATGCCCTCTCCGGCGCGGCGCACCACCTCGAGATGCCAGGCGCCCAGCATGGCGGGGCCCCAGGGTTCTGACGGATCCAGCCGGATCGCCTCGATCATGTGATCGCGGCCCTGCTGGGGCAGGCCCATCATGACGGCCCGAAGCTTGTTCACATAGCGTGACTGATACCCCAGTCCTGCGGCGAGCCGCAGATGCGCCTCGGCATTGTCGGGCTCCAGAGCGAGCGCCGCTTCAGCGTACTCCTGCGCGCGCAGCGCCGCCTCGCGGCGATCCCGGCGCGACATCCCCTCGGCCTGATCCAGAGTGATCGGCATCAGGGCCGCTTCAGAAGCCAGGATCAGCGCGTCCACATCCGAGGTCGCGCTGGAGGCCGCGCTTTCAGCCGCCCCCCATTGCCCGGTCTCGAACGCCTCCATCGCCGGCGCAGGCGCCTGGGCGTGCGTCATCGGAAGAAGCGTGAGCGAGAGCGCCAGCACGCTGGCGCCAAACATCATTCGGGTCATGGTCAACAGTCCTTCAGGGGCAAGGCCTGTAAGACTAGGCCGTCAGCACCCGTCCCGCCACCGCGTCGAGCTTTTTCACGAGATCCGGGTCGCGCTTTTCAGGCGCCGTGATGATGGCGAACTCCAGCGCCTTCTCGATGCCTTGCGGGCTGTCGGTGCGCGGCTTGGCGGCCATCGCCTTCACGAGGTTGCGCACCAGGGCATGGGCGTGGGCGGTATTGGCGTGCATGGTCTTGAGTATGTCGGAAATGTCGACATCGGCGTCCTCGGTGCGCCAGCAATCATAATCGGTGACCATGGAGACGCTGGCATAGGGCAGCTCGGCTTCACGGGCGAGCTTGGCTTCAGGCATGTTTGTCATGCCGATGACGCTGCAGCCCCATTGGCGATAGAGCTGGCTTTCAGCCCGGGTGGAGAACTGCGGGCCTTCCATGACGAGATAGGTCCCGCCGCGCTGCACGGTCTCAACGCCCGCGGCTTCCGCCGCATCCGCCGCCATGGCCGACAGGCGCGAACAGACCGGGTCCGCCATCGCCACATGGGCGACGCAGCCTTCGGAGAAGAAGCTTTTCTTGCGCGCAAAGCTGCGATCGATGAACTGGTCCACCACCACGAACGCGCCCGGCGCCAGCTCTTCCTTGAGCGAGCCGACCGCGGACAGGGACAGGACATCGGTCACGCCCGCACGCTTGAGCGCGTCGATATTGGCGCGATAGTTGATGTCGCTCGGCGGAATGCGATGGCCTTCATCATGACGGGCCAGGAACACGAGCTCCACGCCTTCAAGACGGGCATGGACGAGGTCGCTGGAGGGTTTGCCCCACGGGGTCTCCACCGTCTCCTTGCGCACGTCCTCGAGGCCGTCCAGTCCGTAAAGGCCCGATCCGCCGATGATCCCGAGTTTCCAGCTCATTCTTCGGTTCTCCAGTATGAATCGGGCACGCCGGGCGCCCAGCGATGGATTTCCGCCCAGCTCTCCGCCGACCGCAGGACGGTGGAGATGAAGGGCCGCTTGATCGCCTGATACGCCTCACGGTCGCTGCGTGTCTTGTCCGCCAGCGCCATCTTGAAGTCGCCATAGTCGCGGCGCGCGCTGTCGTCATCGCGCAGGAAGTCCCGCATCAAGAGCGTGTTGCGCGCCCCCGCGGCGCCATTGCGGCGCACATGGATGTGCAGGCGCCGCTCCCCCTTGCCTTCGCGGAAGTAGAGCTTGCGCCAGTCATCCGGGCCCAGAACAGGCGGGGTGTCGGGATGCGGTTCGTCGCCGGTATTCTCGGCGCGATGGACAAAGCCGGCGGCCTTCATCGCGGAGATCAGTCCGGGGTCATCCAGATCAACCACCAGCGCCTGGATATCGATGACATCCTTGGCGGCAAGGCCGGGCACGGCGGTCGAGCCCACATGATCGACGCGCAAGGCCGGTGATCCCAGCGCGCGGCAGATCGCATCCGCCCAGGCGAGGCCCTCTTCCGCCCAGGCGGGGTCGGGCGTGGAGACATGAATGGGGTCGCGGCTCATGCTCGGTCCTTTACCACCCGCAGCCTTCATAAGAAACGGGCCGCCCGAACATTCGGACGGCCCGTGGATCGTCATGGCTGAAAGGGAAGCCTAGTGCTTCACATTCGACCACACCTGACGGTAGGCGGCGTAGAGAAGGCCCGCCAGGACCAGCAGGTAGATCATGACCATCAGGCCCATCTTCTTGCGCACTTCCATGTGCGGCTCGGACGCCCAGGCCAGGAAGGCGGCGACGTCGGTCGCCATCTGTTCCTTGGTGGCCTCGGTGCCGTCGGCATACTCGACCAGACCGTCCTGCAGCTGCGGCGGCATGGCGATCACGCCACCGGTCATGTACGGGTTGTAGTACTGGCCCGGGCCGATGCGCACATCTTCAGGCACTTCGTAGTCATAACCCAGCATCAGCGAACGGATGTATTCCGGACCGCCATGGCGGGCTTTCACGATCACCGAGAAATCCGGCGGAATCGCGCCGCCATTGGCCGCAGCCGCCTGTTGCGGGTTGGCGAACGGGTTCGGGAAGCGGTCAGCCGGGCGACCGGGACGCTCGAACATGTCGCCATACTCGTCCGGACCGTCCTCGACGATGTACTCGGCGGCGATGGCGCGCACGATCGGGTTGTCGTTCGGGTTCGGATATTCCTCCGAATAGAACGGGCCGCCCTCCTCGCCCAGATTGCGGATGTGCAGCTGGTTCATGGAGTGACAGGCCGAACAGACCTGTTGGTACACCAGGAAGCCGCGTTGCAGCTGGGCGCGGTCGAACGTGCCGAACGGACCTTCAAAGCTAAAGTCATACTCAGCCGGATGATGGCCGGCCTCGGCCGCAAGCGCGGCCGGGCTTGCGAGCGCCAGAGCGCCCGCAGCGGCGGCCAGGAGGCGTTGGATCATTTTCATCTATCGCTCTCCTTATTCAGCAGGCGCGGCGGAAGCCGACGCGTCTGATTTGCCTTTGCCCAGGACCGATTCCTCGATGGAGGCCGGGCGCGCGCTCGGTTTCTCGATGAAGCCCAGAAGCGGCAGGATCACCAGGAAGTAGGCGAAGTAGTACAGGGTCAGGATACGTCCGAGCCAGAGGAAGTTCAGGCCGATCGAACCCAGCACCGGCACCTTGTTGTCCGGCAGTTCTGCGCCGCACCAGCCCAGACCCAGGCAGGCGATCACGAAGAACACGAAGAACCAGCGGGCCAGCGGACGGTAGCGCATGGAGCGCACCTTGGAGGTGTCCAGCCAGGGCAGGACGAACAGCACCGCGATGGCGCCGAACATCATCAGCACGCCGCCCAGCTTGTCGGGCACGGCCCGCAGGATGGCGTAGAAGGGCAGCAGATACCATTCGGGAACGATGTGCGCCGGGGTCACCAGGGCATTCGCCTCGATATAGTTGTCCGCATGGCCCAGAGCGTCCGGCCAGTAGAAGACGAAGAAGGCGAAGATGATCATATAGACGATGATCGCGAAGCCGTCCTTCACCGTGTAGTACGGGTGGAAGGGCAGCGTGTCCGCCTTGGTCTTGATGCTCAGGCCCGTCGGATTGTTATTGCCCGGAACGTGCAGCGCCCACACGTGCAGACCCACGATCCCGGCGATCAGGAACGGGATCAGATAGTGCAGCGAGAAGAAGCGGTTCAGGGTGGCGTTGCCCACGGAGAACCCGCCCCACAGCCATTCGGTGATCGGCGTGCCGATCAGCGGCAGCGCGCCGAACAGGTTGGTGATCACCATCGCGCCCCAATAGGACATCTGGCCCCAGGGCAGCACATAGCCCAGGAAGGCGGCGGCCATCATCAGAAGATAGATGACGACGCCCAGGATCCACAGAAGCTCGCGCGGAGCCTTGTAGGAGCCGTAATACAAACCGCGCAGCATGTGCAGATAGACCGCCAGGAAGAACATCGACGCGCCATTGGCGTGAATGTTCCGCAAGAGCCAGCCGAAGTTCACGTCACGGTCGATGCGTTCCACAGAGGCGAAGGCGTAATCGATGTGCGGCACATAGTGCATGGCCAGGACGATGCCGGTGATGATCTGGATCATCAGGCAGACGGTCAGGATGCCGCCGAAGGTATACCAGTAGTTCAGGTTGCGCGGGGTCGGGAAGTCCACGAAGGAGTCCCAGCCCAGGCGCACGATCGGCAGGCGCTGGTCAAGCCAACGCTCCACGCCGGTTTTCGGTTCGTAAGTGCTCGGTCCGCTCATTACTCGCTCTCCCCTAGCCCAGACGCAATGTCGTCGCCGCGATGAAGGTCATCGGCGGAATCGGCAGGTTTTCCGGGGCCGGGCCACGGCGGATGCGGCCTGCGGTGTCATAGTGCGAACCATGGCACGGGCAGAACCAGGCGTCGTAATCGCCAGCGCCTTCGGTCGGCACGCAACCCAGGTGCGTACAGTTCGCGCTGGTCACCAGCATGGCGCCGCGCAGGGCCTCGTCCACTTCCACGCCTTCGTCAACGCCTGCAGACAGGGTCGAACGGTTCGCGTCGGTCGCCGGGGCGCTGTCGTCGAGATTGGCGTTGCGGGCCAGCGGGTCCGGCAGACGCGAGACTTCCACTTCAGCCGCCTCGGAGATTTCCTGGGCGGTCCGGCGACGCACAAAGTGCGGACGCTCGCGGAACATCACCGTGATCTCGGCGCCTTCTTCGAGCTCGCCGATGTTTATCTCGGTGGTGGACAACGCAAGCGTATCCGCCGCCGGGTTCATCTGATCGATGAACGGCCAAAGGGTGAGAGCGCCGCCGACGCCTACCGCCCCGACCGATGCGATGTAGAGAAAGTCCCGGCGCGACGGCTCTTCGCCGCCGGTCTCGGGATTGCTGTTCACGTCCGTCACGTGCCGACCTCTTGAATTCGAACTGCCCGCCCCGCAGGGCCTGGCAGACCCCACGCACGCTAGCGCGCGATCTCAGACTTAGCCTAACGCTGCGGCTTGTCGGTGCGACGTGCTGACGCAGGCCGACTAAGCATACAACGCGGATAGAGGGGCGGATTAATGCGACCCCCCTTATTTTTCAACCAGATTATCCCGTTTGATGCGCGTGAATCCGCTGCAAACGCAGATTTTCCCCAAGAAAAAGCGCAAAAGACGCGTACGATTCAGAGACAGGCTTGGTCTCTACCGCTCGCTGACCGGCAAAATGGTCGCCTGTGCGACAGCAATGAGTTTTTCACCCTCGTCCTGCTCCGCAATGACATCCACGCGCACAGTGACCTGTCTTTTCCCGGCCTTGACCACATGCGCCTGGGCCCTGAACGCCGTACCGATTCCCGGAGCGAGAAAGTTCAGATTGAACTGCGAGGTGACCACGTCGCCCACCAGGGTGGCCGCCGCATAGGCCGCGGCGTTATCCGCCAGGAACCCGACCAGCCCGCCATGCAGAAAGCCATGGTGCTGGGTCATGTCTTCCTTGCGGAGCTCCAGCCGCGTCACAACCTCGCCAGCCTCCGCCTTCAGGATCTCCAGCCCTGTCCAGCGGGTGAAGGGCTGGACCTTGATGATCTCCCTGAGAACCGCGGCATTGACCACCGGAGCGTCAGGAGCGTTCGGGGTGAGCGACATGAGCGCCTCCAAAATAGACCGACCGGTCTATATAGACTTCTCGAACGGCTTCCTACAAGCTCGCAGGCAAGGAGTTCTCGTTCATGCCGACATCTGAACACGCCCAGGCCCCGGCCTCATCGCGCAAGCGAGGCGAGTCGCGCTCGCGCCTGATCACGGCCGCGGCTCAGCTGTTTCAGGAACAGGGGTATGCCGCGACCGGTCTGTCAGAAATTCTGGACCGCGCGAAAATGCCCAAAGGCTCGCTCTACCATCATTTTCCGGGTGGCAAGGTGGAGCTGGGAGCGGCCGCGATGGAACGCGCAGGGCAAGTCCTGCAACAGACTCTCGCGGCCCGACTGGATAGCCGGGGGTCATCGGCCGAGGCCATCCGCGCCTTCTCCCAGGATCTGGCTGGATGGCTTGAAGGCTCTGATTTCACAAAGGGATGCCCGGTCGCCACAGTGGCTCTGGAGCAAGCCAATGGCGAGCCCGATCTGGTGGCGGCGATCCGCTCGGCCTTCGAGGGAGTCATTCAGGCGCTGTCGGACCAGCTGACGGCCGAAGGCCGGACGCCAGAGCGCGCCCATCGCCTCGCGACCTTCTGCCTTTCAGCGCTGGAGGGCGCGCTGGTTCTGGCCCGCACGCAGCGATCCAGCGAACCTGTCCGCATGGCCGGAGAAGAGCTTGCCGTGCTGATTTCGGACAGCGCGCGCGCCTAGATCAGCTCCGCGCGCGCCAGCGCCGCTTCGAGGGGTTCAAAGCGTTCCCCCGCTTCCTTGTGGACGCCCTCGGGGTCCTTGCCGAGCGTCTCCGACCGCAACCAGGCTTCCGCCGCCGCCGCATCGGCATCCACGCCGATGAACGCCGCCGCCTTCCGCGCCGCGCCCTGCGGGTCAGCCAGAAGCTCTTCATAACGCACCGTGAACACCCGGCCGGGGAAGATCGCCTCCCAGTGTTCGCACAACCGGTTATGGCACGCCATCACCCGCGCGATATCGTCAGGATGATAGGTCCAGTGGCGCGCCTTGCGGAACCGGGTCTTGTAGATCGACCAGGCCAGGTCACGCGGGTCGCGCACGATGCGGATCATCTTGGCCGCGGGCAGGCAGACGCCATACGCCCCGGCGGCCATTTCAGACAGCGAACTGGGATCGATGATGCGCGAAACGGTGCGATCGAGCGCCTCTTCAGCCTGGCTCAGATAGCGCTTGCCCACCTCGCCCAGCACATTGCGGCCCCAGCCCGCCTCGATGGCCTCGGAAATCTCGGCGAGGGTCTGATCGCCCAGCGGGGTCGCATTGAGCCAGAACAACCCGTTCTTGCGCTGGAGCGCGCCGGCGTCATCATCAGCCGCCAGCACGTCAGCCAACCAGTCCGCTCCGGCGCAAGGCGGCGCCATGATCAGGACGGGGCGACCGTCGATGACGCCTGCATCCTCATGCTTTTCAACAAATTGAGGTTCATAGCTGGCAATCAGCGCCTTGACGGACTGCTCATGACGTTCCGTGTCAAATCCGGTGTCGTCCCGGCAAAAGGCCGCGCCTTCAGCCACCCGCATGGCCGCAACCGCGTCTTCGCCCACATCGCGATACGCCTTGGCCAGGGTATAGGCCAGAGCGCCGCGTTCGGTGGAGGACATGTTGGCGGTGTTCTGAAGCCGCATCTCTTCAAGCGCGGCAAGCTCGCCCGAGCCCGATTCAAACGTGATGCATTCTGCAAGGCCTTCCCACGCCAGGACGTCGAACCGGTCCAGGCTGATCGCGCGCCGGAAGCTCAGCGCCGCCAGATTGGTTTTGCCCAGCTCCAGCAACGCCCGACCTGCCCGGCGTTGCAGCGCCGGATCATTGGGTTGCTGGGCGATCAGCTTCTCGATGACCTCAAGCGCCTGCTGATGACGGCCCAGCCCGGACAGGGCCGAGGCCAGCCAGAGCCAGGACTGGGGGTAATTCGGCGAGGCGCGGGTCAACAGCTCGGCGGCCTTCAGCGCCGCGACCTCGTCTCCCACTTCCATCGCCAGTCCGGCGACATCGCCCCACTGGCTGCCCAGCTGGGCTTCTGCCTCGATCAGGCGGCGCGCCTCGACGGACACGCCCAGAAGGTCTTCACGACGACGCGCTTCATGCAGGTCGGACAAGGGATCAATCATGGCAATCGGAATTCCACATTCAGGCCGGCTCTCTGGCGGCGGAGCCTAAAGCCCGGCTTGCGGCTGCGCCAGCGCTTCAGGCGCCGTTTTGGCTTGCCAGCGGCGGTTCAGATGTATCTTTTCGCACGGTCCTGAAACCTGAGGAGCGAGCATGTCCGCAAACGCCAAACCCAGCGAAGACGTCCTGGCGGATCGCCGCCAACGCGCGAAAGCCTGGTTTGAATCGCTGCGCGACCGCATTTGCAGCGCGTTCGAGGCGCTCGAAGCCGCCGCAGACCCGACGCTGTATCCCGGCGAGGCCGGACGCTTCGAACTGACGCCCTGGGTGCGCGGCGACGGCGCGCAGGAGCTGGGCGGCGGCGTGATGGGCATGATGCATGGCCGCCTGTTTGAGAAGGTGGGTGTCCACGTCTCCACGGTCTTTGGGGAGTTCAGCCCCGAATTCGCCGCCCGGGTCCGCGGGGCCGAGACCGATCCGCGCTTTTTCGCCACCGGCATCTCGCTGATCGCCCACATGCGCAATCCGCATGTGCCGGCGGTGCACATGAACACCCGCTTCATCACCACGACGCTGAGCTGGTTCGGCGGCGGCATGGACCTGAACCCGACCCAGGATTACCAGCGCGACAAGAGCTTCCCCGATTCCAAGGCCTTCCACGCAGCCGCGAAATCCGCCTGCGACGCCCACGACCCGAGCTATTACCCGCGCTTCACCGACTGGTGCGACGAGTATTTCTGGCTCAAGCACCGCAACGAGCCCCGCGGCACGGGCGGGATTTTCTATGACCATCTCGACAGCGGCGATCATGAGGCGGATTTCGCCTTCACCCGCGATGTGGGCGAAGCCTTCCTCAGCGCCTATCCCGAGATCGTGAAGACCCGCATGGGCCAGAGCTGGAGCGAGGATGATCGCGAGGAACAGCTGGTGCGTCGCGGCCGCTATGCCGAGTTCAATCTCCTTTATGATCGCGGCACCAAGTTCGGCCTCGAAACCGGCGGCAATATCAACTCGATCCTGTCCTCCATGCCGCCGCATGCGCGCTGGCCGTAAGCGAAGTCTTAATCTGCGTTAACGACCGGTTAGCAGACTCACCGCATCGCTTGCTGGAATCGGCTTTCCGCCTTCAGGGAGCGAGACATGGTCAATACCGTCGGAACCCAGGGTCCGTATCTGGGCCCCAATGGCGCAACAGCGGCAACGCAGAGTGAAACGACGAAACCGCGCTCGGGCGGGTCAAACCCGGATGCCGCTCCCAAGACCGCCAGCGACACAGTGAGCCTCTCGGCCGCGGCGCGCGCCGTCCTCAACGGATCTTCCGCCCGCGTGGACGCCCTGATGGCGGACCGCGGCGACGCCATCTTCCGCAACGCCCTGTCCGGCGCCCGCGCCTATCAGGACAATTACGCCTCGGTGCTGGAAAAGCCCGGCCTGGACGCCGACACGGCCCGCGAAACCCGGATGAAGATGCTGGCGCGAGAACGCGAGGCCTTCACCGCCCCCGAACATACGGGCGACGTGCTGACCCGGGCGCGCGCCTATATCGAGTTCTATGATTCCCTGTCCGAGGAAGAGCAGAACTCCGAGCGCTATCGCGGCACCCGCGAGACCATGGCGGCGATTGTCGAGCAGGAATCGGTCAACGCCGGCGTCGAGGCGCCCGATCTGAGCCTGTCGCAAAGCCCGTTCGATACCCTGCTGAACGCCCTGTCTGACGGCGAGGGCGGCATCGCCCAGCGCGACCGGCAGGAGGTGGTGGATGAATTCCGCGCCCGTCTTGAATCCCAGGTGGGATCTGAAGCGCGCCAGCGTGAGGGGCGCGAGCTGGAGAACCGCTACGGCGCGCTGCAGGACCTGATCGAACGGGCGCGTCGCGGGGATGAAACCGCCTATGCCAGGCTCGAAGCCCTGTCCGAGGACGCCGCCTCGATCGCGCCGGTCAGCGAGAGCGGCACGGACGAATAGGCCCGATCAGAGGACGCCCGGCGTCCATCCGGCCGCCAGAAGGCCCAGCACAAAGCCCAGCCCGATCAGCGCAGCGCCCGCCCCGCCCATGAGAATCCAGTTCGTCGCGAGCTGCCAGAAGGCGGATTCGGCCCGACGCGGGAAGTCGCCCACCGGATCAAACTCGCGATGCAGGGGCTGCGTGGCGCGCAGCTCGGCCATGTCGGCTGAAGACCCCGCCGAGCCTGTGGCGAACTGGCACAAACGGGCGAGCACATCGACGGCGAGACGTGCGCTGGCCTCGTCATCCATGTTCAGCATCAGGCTGCCTTCGCCATGGTTGAGCAGCTTGCCGCCCTTGTTGGGCGCCTTGCGCACTCCGGTTATCTTGGAATAGCTGCGGATCTCCTCCGCTTCCGCTTCCTCGATATCGTCAGGGCTGTCGGTTTCAGGCAGACCGAACAGGACCAGACGCAGCAGCATTTCAGCCAAGCTGGCGCGGTCCAGCGCGTTGACCCGCTGGTTCTTGAGGTTTTCCGGCCCGCCATGGGCGAGCCATTTGCCGATCATCTCGATCCGAATCGCCGCCGCGAGACCGTTCGATACGCCCTTGAGCGCCGACTTGTCCGTCGCCGGGCCGCCCAGACGCGGCAGGCCGCGCGCCGGTTTGCGGTCCTTGGGCGGCTTGGCCTTGACGAACGGACCTTCGAGCTTGCCCTTGAAATGGGTCAGGCATTCATCGAGCGCATGACGCGCCGCGCGCACCGCCGCCCCGTGGCGCACCTTCTTGGACAGAAGGTCAGAATCCAGCAGCCGGTCGGCCTCCCACAGGCTGCGGGCGGCTTCGGAGAGCGATTGCGAGACCTTCTGGGGGTCAAGCGTTTCACCCGCTTCAACCCCTTCGCCATTGCGAATCCTGTTGTCCTGCGCGGTCAGCGCCTGATCGGCCTGACTCTTGAGCGAATAGAGGATCTGATCAAACTGGCTGTCGCGCTCGCGCGGCCAGTCGTCCCGCCGCCAGCGCCCCAGCTGGAAGTACCAGCGCGATTCCCCGCGCTGCAGGCGCTGATTGAGATCGCGGCTGAATTCCAGCTGCTCCTCGCCGGGCAGCAGGTCAAAGAACGCCTCGACGAAATCGAAGACGAGGAGGTTGGCCGTGATGCCCCATTTCTCCCCGTTCAGCGGATCGCGATGGGAAATCTCGCCTTCGGTCTGGAACAGATTCTCGAAGCCCGGCGCTTCGGCCGCAGCCGACCAGTGCGCCCGGTTCGCCTGCAGATAGGCGTCCGCCATGGTCTGGCGCGCCCGGCGGGGCAAGTCCTTGATCTTGCGCTTCTCATTGGCGGCGCTGATGGTCTTGGCGAGCTGGATGCGCAGGGCGATCTCAGCATCCACAAAGGCGTTGGTGGTCTCCGCTTCAGTGAAGTTGAGCGCCTTGGCCTTCTCTTCCAGCGCCCGGCGATCATGCAGATGCAGATCCGCGGCGAACAATTCGCCGCTGCCCACCCGTGCGCGATAGCGCAGGGAGAAAAGCTCTGACAGGCTCACCCTTTCGCCTCCGCCGCACGCGCCAGAAGCGTCTCGTGGTCGAGGTTGAAGTCACTGTCGATCCAGCGCGCTTCAAGCTGTTTCATCACCGCGCCCAGCTGGGGACCGGGCTCGAAACCCAGCGCGATCAGATCGCGCCCCGTCACCGGCAAGTCCGGCTTGCGCCAGTGCGCCGCCGCGTCCAGATCAGCGTCGGCCTCGCCCTCGCCGCGCGCTTCGGCGAGTCGCATCCGGTCAGAAAAGGTCTGCGCGCCAAGCGTATAAAGCGCCCGACGACGCGCCCGGGCCTCTGCTCCCGGCCGCACCGAATCTGCGCCATCAGCCGCAGGGGCACACATCGCGATCAGGCGATCTGTCTCTGCGTTGGACGCCTTCATCTGATGGCCCAGGCTGCGCACTGTGGTCACATCTCCCCCGCACAACGCCGCCGCCCTGATGAGCGTGTCAGGCGCGCGCCCTTTCCCTCTGTCGGCGTTAATTATGCTTAAGAGAAGGTTTAAGTCGAGCCGTTCCGGCCAAACCGGTTCAAAAACGTGGCCTTCCTGCATCGCTTTGACCACAGGTCCGGGATCGGGGGCGGCCAGAAGCGTCTTGAGCTCTTTCCACACCCGCTCCCGCGCCAGCGCTTTCAACCCGGGCGCGGCGCGCACGCAGGCGGCATGGCCTTCGGCGTCCAGCGCCGAGCCATACCAGGCGTTGAAGCGATAAAACCGCAATATGCGCAAGACGTCCTCGGCCAGGCGCTCATCCGCCTCGCCAATGAAGATCACCCGATGGGCCAGCGCGTCCGCAACACCGTCATACGGATCGAACAGGCTGCCATCCCGGCGCGCATAAATCGCGTTGAGGCGAAAATCGCGGCGGCTGGCGTCGATGGCCCAGTCGGTCGTAAAGGCGACCACGGCGCGCCGGCCATCGGTGGAGACATCCTTGCGCAGCGTCGTGATCTCGAACGGCTTGCCCTTGATGACCGCGGTGATGGTGCCGTGATCGAGCCCGGTGGGGATCGCCTTGATGCCTGCCGCTTTAAGAGCATCCATCGTCTCTTGCGGGGTCAGCTGGGTGGCGATGTCCACATCCTCGACCGGCGCGCCCTGAAGCGCATTGCGCACCGCGCCACCCACGATACGCGCCCGATCCGTCTCGCCTGGGCTGATCGCGTCCAGCACCGCACGCGTGTCAGGCGCGCTCAGAAAAGCGTGCTCGGAAGGGTCCAGCCGCATGCCCGACCTCGCTAGATCGGCTCTTCGGGAGAAGGCGGATCGCGATCCTCGAACTGTCCGGGCCGGATCTCGCCATCCTCCAGCCGGGGCGGCTGATACGCGCCGTCGCGGGAGCTGGAATCAGTCTCAACCAGCACGATGACAAGGAGCATGACCATAGCCGCGCCCAGACCCAGCACAATGCCGAGAATGGCGGAGACAGGCTGCTTGATCACGCCCACGGCCGACAGGATGCGCGCCGCGACATAAGGCAGCGCGAAGGCGGCGAGCATCAGAAGAAAGATGCGGGTCATCAACGGCTCTCCCGTGCGGAGCGGGCCATTTCGCGTGGCCGCCCCTGTGCATAGCGGATCGACAGGGCGCGCAGCATGCCCGCTGTCGCCCCCCAGATATACCGCCCTTTATGGGGCATGGCGTAATAACGCCGCAACATCCCTGCGAATTCACGGGCTTCGAGTTTGTGATTGTCCGGATCCATCAGAAAGTCGAACGGCGTCTCGAACACTTCGGCGACTTCACCGGGGTCCGGGTTCAGTTCAAATCCGGGCTCGATGACGCCAACGAACGGCGTCACTGCGTAACCGGTCACCGTCTCATAGCTTTCCCAGCGCCCCAGCAGGGTGATGGCCTCGGGCGAGAGACCCACCTCTTCCTCGGTCTCGCGCAGAGCGCATTCAGCAAGGGTTTCTCGGCCCGCCATCTGGCGCCCGCCCGGAAAACTGACCTGCCCGGCATGGGCCTGCAAATGGTCCGCGCGCCGGGTGAACAGGACTGTCAGACCGCTGTCGCGCTTGACCAGCAGCGCCAGCACCGCAGCAGGCTTGAGTTTGCGCCCCACCGGACGCGTCACATCATCCAGATCCCCGTCGCCATGGAGGGGACGCGCGGGCGCCGCCCCCTCTACCGGATCGAGCACGCTGCGCAAGCGCGCGAGAACCGCTTCGACATCCGCAGTCATGCAACAGGTCCCAGCGGAAAGAAGACGCCGCGGCTCCACACGCCCATGCAGGGCTGGCCATGCTCGTCCTCGCCGCGCTCGGCGAATTCCACAAGATCATAGAAGGCGGCGCGCGTGATCAGCGCTTCGAGGCGCCCGCGCACATGCACATAGGGTTCGGGCTCGCCATCCTCGCCCGTCTCCACGCGGATCGGATGTTCGGGCCCGGCGATCACCGCATCGTCCATATTGGTCAGGAAACCGAGATTCTGCTCCTGGCCCTCGCCCGTGCGATCCACCCGCACGGCCAGGAAGGGCGCGGCCTCGACCTGGATCTCGATCTTCTCCACCGGCGTGACGAGATAGGTCTTGCCGTTCTCGTCTTTCCTGAGGATGCGCGCGAACAAACGGATCAGCTTTTCGCGTCCGATCCGCGCGCCCTCATGCCACCAGCTGCCATCCCGGCGAATGACCAAATCCATCTCGCCGCAGAAATCCGGTTCCCACTTTTCCACGGGGGGATAGCCGTCTGCGGTGTCGATCGCCTGCGCCGCCGAGAGCAGCGACTGCATTGCATCTTGTTCAGACTTCGGTGCGCCCATGGACACCTCCTCTGGCTGCGGCCATGTTTGAGGTCAGAAAACTGCCTCGTTCAAGGATGTAAGCCGATGCCCACCTCGAAGGAAGACGTACAGGCGCTTTCAGCGCGCGCAGACGCTGCAACCGGGCGTCTGGCGGAGGTTCGCCAGTCCATCGCCAAGTCCATCATCGGGCTCGACGACGTGGTCGAACAATCACTGGCCGTGATCCTGTCGGGCGGCCATGGCCTGCTGGTCGGCCCTCCGGGCGTGGCGAAGACCCGACTGGTGCATGCGCTGGCGGTCGTCACCGGGCTTGAGGACAAGCGGGTCCAGTTCACGCCCGACCTGATGCCGGCGGATATTCTGGGGTCCGAAGTGCTCGACCAGGACGCCGAGGGCAAACGCCATTTCCGCTTCATTCCCGGCCCGGTCTTCTGTCGCCTTTTGATGGCGGACGAGATCAACCGCGCCAGCCCACGCACCCAGGCCGCCTTGCTGCAGGCCATGCAGGAGGGCTTTGTCACCGTGGCGGGCGAGCGCCATGATCTGCCCCAGCCCTTCCACGTGCTGGCGACCCAGAACCCGATCGAGCAGGAAGGCACCTATCCGCTGCCCGAAGCCCAGCTCGATCGCTTCCTGATGCAGATCGACGTGCCCTATCCGGAAAAGGATCAGGAACGCGCCATCCTTCTGGCGACGACCGGTACGGAGGATACGACTGCCGAGCCGGTGCTGAGCGCGCAGGAAATCCTCGACCTGCAACAGCTCGTCCGCGCCATGCCGGTAGGCGAACAGGTGCTCGACGCGATCCTGTCCCTGCTCGAACAATGCCGCCCGGACCGCTCCACCGATCCCGATGTGCGCGAGGGCGTCAGCTGGGGCCCCGGCCCCCGCGCCGGTCAGGC
>NZ_DJIQ01000056.1:11252-19424 GCF_002433705.1 Oceanicaulis sp. UBA6590 | reverse complement strand
ACCGAGGACGTGCTGGCGCTCGCCGGCCCCGTGCTCAAGCACCGCATGGCGCTCAGCTTCGCGGCCCGCGCCGAGGGCGTGCAGCTGGACGCCCTGATCGACCGCCTCGCCCACGCCGCCGCCTAGGGTTTCGATGAGCCAGGCCGCCGCCCCTTCCTATATGACCCGCCTGCGCCATGATGCGGAGGAGGCGGCGGCGCGTTTTCCCGCGCTGCTGGCGGAGGCCGAGCGCATTGCGGCCAGCGTCTCCCACGGCGTGCATGGCCGTCGCCGCGCCGGTCAGGGCGAAACCTTCTGGCAGTATCGCCACCACCGGCCCGAGGATGGCGCGCGCTTTGTCGACTGGCGCCGCTCGGCCCAGGGCGATCACCTCTATATCCGCGAAGTGGAATGGGAGGCGGCGAACGCCGTCTATTTCTGGCGCGACGGATCGGCGGGCATGCAACTGCATTCGCGCGGCCTGCCCCTGAAGAAGGAACGCGCCTCGATCTGCCTGATGGCGATCGCCAGCCTGCTCAATCGCGGCGGCGAACGCCTGTCCGTGCTGGGCGAGACCGGGCGCGCTCGCGCGGGCCGGCAAGGGCTTGAAACCGTCAGCCGCGCCCTGGCGCTGGGCGAAGGCCCGGCCGAGCATGTGGAAGCGGCGGAGCTGCCCCGCCATGCGCGTCTTGTGATCGCCAGTGATTTTCTGGACCCGGTCGAGACCTGGCGCGCCCGCCTCAATCGTTTCGCCGCCCAGGGCGCGACCGGCGCGCTCCTGCGCATTGTCGATCCGGCCGAAGAGGATTTCCCCTTCAGGGGCCGCACCCGGTTTGAAGCCGCCGCCAGCGGCGACAGCCTGTTGTTCGGTCGCGCCGAAGACGCCCGCACCGCCTATCACCAGGCCTGGGCCCGGCATGGCGCGGAGCTCGCGGACCTGTCGCGCCAGTATGGCTGGCGCCTGATCACCCATCGTACCGACCGTCCCGCCGCGAGCGCTGTTCTGGCGCTTTATCAGACCCTGTCAGAGCCGCAGTCATGATCACACTGGGACCGCTTGCCTTCGCCGCGCCCTGGGCGCTGGCCGCCTTCGCGGTGTTGCCGCTTCTGTGGTTCCTGTTGCGCGCCACCCCGCCTGCGCCCTCGCGGGTGATCTTCGCGCCCCTGCGCCTGTTGCAGAATCTCGCGCGGACGCCGGAAACCCCGCAATCGACACCCTGGTGGCTACTGGTGCTGCGGCTTGTGATGGCCGCCCTCATCATCCTGGCGCTGGCGCGTCCGATCCTCAGCCCTGAAACCGAGATCAATTCCGACCGCCCGCTCCTGTTGCTGGTGGATGACGGCTGGCGCTCGGCGCCGGGCTGGCCGGACCTGCAGGCCCAGGCCCGCAGCCAGCTCATCGCCGCCCGCGGCGAGGGTCGGGACGTGCTGCTGGTCTTCACCGGCGCGCCCGCGAGCCAGACCGATCTGCAATTCGGCCCCGCCAGCAACGCCCTCTCGCGCCTGAACGCCCACGAACTGCGCGCCTGGCCGCCCGCCCGCGCCGTCACCGCAGAACGCCTTGAGACGATCCTGAACCAGCAAGGGGCGCCCGAGCGCTTTGATACGGTCTGGATCAGTGATGGCGTGGCTGAAGACGAAGGCGACCGCGCCCTCGCCCGCCTGCTCAATCCGCGAGGAACACTCAGCGTTGTCCTGCCCGAACCCGATCAGACCGCCATCGGCCTGACCCGTGTCGGCGTGGAGCCGGACGGCTTCACCGTGCGCCTGGTGCGCGCCGACAGCGAAGCAGAACGCCCGGTCGCGCTGACGGCCCTGGGCGCGGATGGCCAGGCGCTGGCGCGTCTGGAAGGGGCTTTCGAAGCAGGCGAGCAGCGTCTGGATCTGTCGGCCAGCCTGCCGCTCGATCTGCGCAACCAGATCGCTCGCATCACGCTGGATCGCTTCGCCTCCGCGGGGGCGACCCATATCACCGGCGACCGCTGGCGGCGTCCGCGCGTGGGCCTTATCCGGCCCGAGGCCAGCGGGGAACGCCAGCCGCTCCTGTCAGACTATCACTATGCCCGCGAAGCGCTGGCGGGATCGGCCGAGCTTGTGAGCGGGGATCTTGAGACCCTGCTGCAAAGCGAGCCCTCCGCGCTCGTCATGGTGGACAATGCCCGGATCGAGGATGACCGCCTGACCGCGTTCGTGAATGAAGGCGGGCTCCTGATCCGCTTCTCCGGTCCGAACCTCGCCACCCGCACCGATCCGCTCCTGCCCGTGCGCCTGCGCGAGGGCGGGCGTCTGTTCGGCGGCGCAATGGCGTGGGAAGACCCGCAGGGCCTCGCCCCCTTCCCTGACGAGAGCCCCTTTTCGGGTCTCTCCGTTTCAGAAGAAGCGCAAGTCACCCGTCAGGTGCTGGCCGAGCCGGGACCCGATCTTGACGCCAAGGTCTGGGCGCGCCTCGAAGACGGCACGCCGCTTGTCACCGCCGACCGCTATGGTCAGGGCTGGGTGGTGCTGTTTCACGTCACCGCCGGGCCCGACTGGTCCTCCCTGCCGTTGTCCGGGCTCTACCCCGCCATGCTCGAACGCGTGCTGTCGCTCAGCGGCGGCGCAAATCCCGCTCCGCCCCAGGGCGGCGCCTGGGGGCTGGAGCGTCAGCTCGATGCTGACGGGCTTCTGACCGAAGCTGCGACCCAGGCCGAGATGATTGCGGCGGACGCCTTCACCATGGCGCGCGCCAGCGCCACCACCCCGCCCGGCGTCTGGACGCTGGGGGCGGCGAGCGCGGCCCTCAATGTCATGCAGCCCGGCGACCAGATGGCGCTGATCGCGCGCGACCTGCCTGGCGCCACCTATCGCACCGGCGCGGGCGGCATCGAGACCCGGCTTGCGGGCCCCTTGCTGAGTCTCGCCCTGATTCTTCTGTGCGTGGATGGGCTCATCACCCTGTTCCTGTCCGGCCGCCTGCCCTTCGCCACGCGCAATTTTGGCGCGCTGGCGCTTGCAGTCGTTCTGGGCCTGGGCGCCCTGCCGCCCGATGCGCAGGCGCAGAGCGTTCAGGATATTGAACAACAGGCGCTGGAAGTGCGCCTCGCCTATGTGCTCACGGGCGATGCGCGCATTGACGATATCAGTCGCGCCGGCCTTGCGGGCCTGTCCCGTGAAAGCACGCGCCGCAGTGCGGTCGAGCCCAGCGCGCCCGTTGGCGTGGATATAGAGACGGACGAAATCCTGTTCTATCCCATGATCTACTGGCCGCTGACCGAAGACGCCCCCGCGCTCTCTCCCGACGCCGCGGCCCGCGTCACCGCCTATATGAATGCAGGCGGGCTGATCGTCTTCGACACCCGCGACGGTCGCGCCTCGGGCCGGGGACTGGCGCCGCATCCGGGGCTGGTGCGGGTGCTCGATTCGGTCGAGGTGCCGCCGCTCCAGCAGATGCCCGACGATCATGTCCTGGGACGGACCTTCTATCTTCTGAGCGCGTTCCCGGGTCGCTATCCCGACACCCCGATCTGGGTCGAGGCCAACCCTGAAAGCTCGGGGCGGGATGGCGCATCCTCGGTGGTGATCGGCTCCGCGGACTGGGCCGCCGCCTGGGCGATTGACGAGCAGGGACGCCCCCTCGCCCCGGTGGAGGGCGGGCCGCGCCAGCGTGAGCTGGCCATCCGCTTCGGGGTCAATCTCGCCATGTATTCCCTGACCGGAAACTACAAGGCCGATCAGGTGCATGTGCCCGCCATTCTGCAGCGATTGGGGCAGGATTGATGGACGCCGTTACGCTCTCCCTCTCCCCGCTCGTTCCGCCCGCGCTCGCCTATGGGCTGGGCGCGCTGGCGCTGGCTGTGGCGATCCTTGCGCTGGTGCGCGGCCTGAAAGGCTGGCTCTGGCGGGCGCTGGCCGGGCTGGTCCTGACGGGCGCGCTGCTGAACCCGGCTCTGGTGCAGGAAACCCGCGAGCCCCTGAGTGATGTGATGGTGCTGATCACCGATGACAGCGCCTCCATGCAGATCGGCAATCGCAGCGCCGCCGCCGAGCAGACGGCGCAGGCTTTGCGCGCGCTCGCCGAAAGCGATCCGCTGCTGGATCTCGTGGAGGTCAGCGGCGGCGCGTCCGAGGACGGCACGCGTCTGAACCGCGCCCTGCAGCAAGGCCTGTCGCAAGCCCCGCGCAATCGTCTGGCCGGGGTCATCATCGCCTCTGACGGCCAGATCCATGACGCGCCGCCAGCCGCCGACGATCTGGGGCTTGAAGCCCCGGTCCATCATGTCCTGACAGGCAATCCGAATGCGCGCGACCGCCGCCTGATCGTCTCCCAGGCCCCGCGCTACGGCCTTGTGGGCGATCCGGTCAGCTTCACCTTGCGGGTCGAGGATGAGGGCGCGGCCACCGGGACCGCCATGGTCAATCTCTATGTGGATGGCGGCGATCCGATCCAGGCGCGCGTACAGATCGGTCAGGACGTGACCGTTCAGGCCGAAATCGCCAATCGGGGCCCGAATGTTGTCGAGATCGAGGTGGAGCCTGGCCAGGGCGAGCTGTCGCTGATCAACAATCGCGCAGCGGTGAACGTCACCGGCGTGCGCGATCGCTTGCGAGTGCTGCTCGTCACCGGCGAACCCCATAACGGCGCGCGGGCCTGGCGCAATCTTCTCAAATCCGACCCAAGCGTCGATCTGGTGCACTTCACCATTCTGCGCCCGCTGGACAAGGATGACAGCGTGCCCGCCAACGAGCTCGCCCTGATCGCCTTTCCGGTCTTCGAGCTCTTTCAGCTGAGCCTTGAGGAATTCGACCTCGTCATCTTCGACCGCTATCGCCGCCGCGGCATTTTGCGCCCGCTCTATTTCGACAATATCGCCAATTATGTCGAAAATGGCGGCGCACTGTTGGTCACCACAGGGCCGCCCTTCGCCGGCGGCGAAAGCGTTTCGCGCTCGCCGCTCGCCAGCGTGCTGCCCGCCGCCCCGACCGGCCAGATCAGCGAAGAGCGCTTCACGCCGCAGATCAGCGAAATCGGCCAGCGCCACCCTGTCACCCGTCCCATGCTGTCAGGTGAAGGCGAATGGGGTCCGTGGTTCCGTCGCATCGGCGCGCGACCGCTGTCGGGCGAAACGGTTCTGGAAGCGCCCAATGGCGACCCCCTGCTGACCCTGTCCCATGAAGGTCAGGGGCGGGCGGCGATCCTGCTGTCCGATCAGGCCTGGCTGTGGGCGCGCGGCTATGAGGGCGGCGGTCCGCATGACGAACTGTTCCGCCGCGTCGCGCACTGGCTGATGGGAGAGCCGGAGCTGGACGAAGAACGCCTGAGCGCACGCGTCGTTGATGGCGAGCTCGAAGTCACCCGCAATACGCTTGCAGACGAGGTGCCCGAGCTGGAGATCGAATGGCCGTCCGGCGTTCAGGAATCCGTGGAGATGGATGAGACCGGGCTGGGCGTCTACACCGAGCGCATGACCGCACGCGAGCAGGGGCTGGTGCGCCTGCGCTCAGGCGATCTGACCACGGTGACGGCCTCGGGCCCGCTCAATCCTCTGGAATATCGCGATCTGCGGCCCGATCCGGAAGGCTTCGCCGCGCTCGTCGATTCCAGCGAGGGCGGGATCTTCACGCTGGGCGAGGAGATCGACTTGCCTGAATTCAGGCGGACCAATGCCCGCGCCCGACAGGCCGGGATCAACTGGGCGGGACTGAAACGCAACAACGCCTATCTGGTCACGGACGCCCAGTCCGTGCCGCTGGCGCCCGGCCTTCTCATCGCCCTTCTGGCGCTCGGCTTGCTGGCGCTCGCCTGGCGCAAGGAAGGCGCGTGACGGCGCCTGGCAGATTCCATATCGTCGCCTGACCCGAACCGTTCTAGACAGTCGTTATATCCACGCCTCAGCAGGGTGCTGAGGCGTGCGCACCGGACCCGATCATGGATCTCCTCGAACTTGGCTTCAGAACGCTGGACGAGTGGTCCGTCTTCTTCAGGACCATGCGGCCGGGAATAGAGTCTCAGCGCGCCCAGGCGCTGGACCGAATCGCCATTGAAGGCCTGCATGACCCTTATCTTGGCCTGGTCACGCCTGACAGGATTGAACTCGACAGCGCCCGTCTGCGCGAAAGTCTGATCGCCCATTCCTGCACGTCACGCACGCGGGCCATCCTGCATGTACTGCGCACTTACGCCTGCGGGCGGGAAAAGTCGCTGCGGGTCTTCGCCTCGGAACGCCTGTCGCCATTCGCCCAGCGCTTGCGTTCGATCTTTCCGCGCTTCACGGGCTCTGAATACCTGCCGCTGGCTTCGGACCGCCGGGCGCACCCACGCGTGATGCATCAGGACGTGCAGGCGCTGAGTTTCAGCGATGACAGCTTCGACATCTATGTCAGCTGCGAAGTGCTCGAACATGTGCCGGACATGGACAGGGCCATTTCGGAAGCCGCCCGCATCCTCAAACCCGGCGGTCTGTTCGTCGGCACTGTGCCTTTCAACATGCGAGGGACGGAGCGGACCATCAAGGCGCGCCTGGGCCCGGACGGCCTGGAGCATCTGGCGCCGCCGGAATATCACGGCAATCCGACACGTCCGGACGAGGGCAGCCTGGTCTTCGCCATACCCGGTTGGGACTTCGTACAGGACCTTGAAAGGGCGGGCTTTGAAGACGCCGGCATGCGCTTTGTCATGTCAGGCTATTTTGGCCTTCTGACCAATGATGTGGGCGGGGTCTTCCTCTTCGCCGCCCGCAAGCCCGTTAAGCCTGCAGCCTAGAAAACTGGCGCTTCAACCCGAACCTCTTTCGCCAGACCGGGCGTCGCGCAGACTTGCCTCCAGGCGGGCTCCAACAGGTCGAGCGCCCGGACCATGAAATCCCGGTCGCGGCTGAAGGGGAGGCGCAGATTGTGCGCCCCGCCCTGCTGGAGGAAGAAACGCGGCCCCGGCTCCAGCTTCAGCCCCCACTCGCGGGCCGCCGCCGACAGCTCGGGGCTGACCGGCCTGGGCAGGCGCAGCCAGAGCGACAGGCCGCCCTCGACCTTCAGGCTGGTCCAGTCGGGGAAACGCCGCGCGATTTCGCCGCTCAGAAAGGCGTGCTCGTCACGCAATTGCGCGCGCTGACGGTCCACTGCATCGGGGAAGTCCTCATAGAGGATGCGCGTGGTGATCTGCTCAAGCGGCGGACCACCCAGATCAATCGATGAGCGGGCGGCGTGGACCTGATCGATGATGCGTCGGTCCGCCGCGATCCAGCCCGTACGCAAGCCGCCCCAGAACACCTTGCTGGCCGACCCCAGCCGCACCACAGGCGCGCGATAATGGGGCGGATCGATCACGGGCGGCGGCGCATCGCGCCAGAGCTCGCGCACGCACTCGTCGAACACCAGCAACGCCCCGCCGCGCTTGGCGGCCCGCGCAAGACGAAAGCGCGCGTCCGCATCCATCACCTGGCCTGTGGGATTGTGATGATCCGCAATCAGATAGGCCATCTTGTAGCGCCCCTGCGCCAGGTCGCGCTCGAGCTCGGCCACCGACCAGCCGTTATCCGTCACCGGATAACCGCGCATCTGAACGCCTGCCCGATGGAAAGCCTCAAGGGCATTGGGATAACTCGGCAGGTCAACCGCCACCGGATCGCCGGGTTTGAGGAAGGCGCGGATCAGCAGCACCAGCCCGTGCTGGGCGCCCTGGGAAATCAGGATCTGATCCGGCGCCAGCGCCACGCCATCTTCGGCATAGCGATCCGCCAGCACCCGGCGCAGCCCGATCTCGCCGCGCATCTCATAGCCTGAATGCGGCAGGAGCGCCGGCAGATGCGCCATCGCCTTGCGATAGGCTGGCGCGAGATCGGGATGGGCGCGGGTCGTCGCGGCCGCCAGGTCCATCAGGCCCGGATCAGCGCTCGCCCCTTCCTGCAGCGCCTCGGCGCCGTCGGGCAGCACGGTCACCGAACCGCGCCCCTGCCCGCTTTCCAGAAAGCCCTCGGCGCGTAACAGATCATAGGCCTGGGACACCGTGATCCGCGCCACCTCGAGCTCGTCGGCCAGACGTCGCTCGCCGGGCAGCTTCACCCCCAGCCCGACACGCCCGTCCAGAATGGCGAAACGCAAGCGGTTCGCGATCTGGCGATAGGCGGGCGCGGTGGCGCTGTCGCGCCAGTCCTGCATCAGGCGGCGCAGGCTGAGCAGGGAAAGCGAGCGATCTGACATGGCGTCATCCTCAATCAGGCG
>NZ_DJIQ01000056.1:0-10852 GCF_002433705.1 Oceanicaulis sp. UBA6590 | reverse complement strand
ATGCGTGCCATGTTGATAAAACGTCTGATCCAGTTGCACCTGGGCCTCGCGGCCTATGGCGTCTCGCTGGCCCTGATGGTTCGCGCCAATCTGGGTCTTGATCCCTGGGATGTGTTCCATGAGGGCCTGTCGGACCGCATCGGTCTGAGCTTCGGCATGACCGTCAATCTGGTCGGCCTTCTGGTGCTTCTGGCCTGGTGGCCGATCCGGCAGAAGCCGGGGATCGGCACCGTCATGAATGTGCTGCTGATCGGAACAGTGGCGGACCTGACCCTGTTCGTCATGCCCGAGCTGACCGGCTACGCAATGCGCGCCCTCCTCCTGGTCTGCGCCATTGGCCTGAATGGCGTCGCCACCGCCAGCTATATCGGCGCGGGCCTGGGTCCGGGCCCGCGCGACGGCCTGATGACCGGGGTGTGCGGGCGCACGGGCTGGCCGGTGGGCCGGGTGCGCCTGGGGATCGAGCTTGTGGTGCTGGCGAGCGGCTTTGCCCTGGGCGGCACGGTGGGCCTCGGCACCGTGCTCTATGCCGTCGCCATTGGCCCGCTGGTGCACTGGCTGCTGCCGCGCTTCACGCTCAAGCCCGGGACAGCGCCTGTTCCCGCGCCGGCGGAATGATCCTTTCCGGATCGGCAAAACTCACCGTCCAACCCGCCGGTTAATGCCGCCGCCTCCCGTCTCTATCTGTGTGTCCAACACACGAGCTAAGGAGGGTTCGTCATGATTGATGTACGGTATTTCGAAGATCTGGGCGCCTTCCAGATCGACTGGCTGAACGCGAAACACCATTTCAGCTTCGGCTCCTATCACGACCCCAAACGGATGGGCTGGGGCGCGCTTCGGGTCTGGAACGACGACGAGATCCAGCCTCGCACCGGCTTCCCCCCGCACCCCCATGCGGAGATGGAGATCATCACCTATGTGCGTGACGGCGCCATCACCCATGAAGACAGCCTGGGCAACAAGGGCCGCACGGTGGCGGGCGATGTGCAGGTGATGAGTGCGGGCAAGGGCATCCGTCACGCCGAATACAATCGTGAAAGCGAGCTGACCCGCATTTTCCAGATCTGGATCATGCCCGATGAACGCGGCGGAGAGCCTTATTGGGAGAGTCGGACCTTCCCCAAGGGTGACAAGGCGGGCGAGCTGGTGGTGCTGGCCTCGGGCCGCAAGGGCGATGAAGACGCCCTGCCCATCCGCGCCGATGCGCGGGTTCTGGGCGGGACGCTGAAAGCCGGCCAGTCTGTCCGCTATGCCCTTGAAGAGGGACGTCACGCCTATCTGGCCCTCGCCAAGGGCGCGGTGACTGTCAATGAGGAAACCGTGGGGCCGCGCGACGGGGCCGCGATCGTCGATGAACCCGTGATCGAGATCACCGCGATCGAGGACGCCGAAGTCGTGATGGTGGATTCGCTCTAGGCGCCTCTTCACCCGGCCTTAAGCGCCAGTCGCTAGACAGAAGACCCGGCGGAGCCCCCTGCTCCGCCGGGTTTTCTGTGGAGCGCGCCATGACCCGACCCGCCCTTGTGATGATCGCCCTCGCCGCCGTGATGATGACGCCCGGCTGCATCGTGGTGCAGACCGCCGATCTCGCGGTCGGCGCAACCGGCGCCGTAGTGGGCGCCGCCGGCAAGGTGGTGGGCGGCGCCGTGGGCGTGGTGACGCCGGGCAAGAGCGTGGTCGAGGACAAGTTCGTCACCGAGCTCTGCGACGACACGCCCGCCTAGGGCACATTGATCCATTTGTGGGTCTGCAGGCTGAGCATCCATTGAGGATGTTGCAGACAATACTCGAACGCGGCCTGAGCATTTTTCATCTGGTCCGGCCCGTCCATGGGCTGCAGCCGGAACTGCTTGAAATCGAGCCCTGAGAAAAGTTCAGGCATGGCCTCGGGCTGGGGGTAGACGAGTTTCAGCTCATCGCCGGAGGTCTGCTTCAAGGGCGCGGTGGATTTGGGGCTGACGCACACCCAGTCGATGCCGTCCGGCGCTTCGATGGTGCCATTGGTCTCGACCGCGATCCTGAACCCCTTTTCGTGGAGGGCGTCGATCAGCGGCTTGTCCAGCTGCAAGAGCGGCTCGCCCCCGGTGCAGACCACATAGGGCTCGCCCCCGCCCGGCCACAGGCTCGCGACCTTCTCCGCCAGCGCTTCGGCCGTCTTGAACTTGCCGCCATTCACCCCGTCCACGCCGACAAAATCGGTATCGCAGAACTGGCAGATGGCGCTGGCGCGATCGCGCTCGAGCCCGCTCCACAGATTGCAGCCCGCAAAGCGCAGGAACACCGCCGGCCGGCCGGTCTGGCCGCCCTCGCCCTGCACGGTCAGGAACATTTCCTTGACGGAATAGGTCATCAGCCCGCCGCGCCCTCGCGCCACTGGGCCCAGCCCTTTTTGCGAAGCTCGCAGGCCGGGCAGTCATCACAGCCATAGCCCCAGTCATGGCGCTGGCCGCGCTCGCCGCGATAACAGGTATGGCTGTGCTCGACGATCAGATCGACGAGCGCCTCTCCGCCCAGCTCATGCGCGAGCAACCAGGTCTGGGCCTTGTCCAGATGCATCAGCGGCGTCTCGATGACGGTCGGGCGATCGAGCCCCAGCCCCAGCGCTCTCGCCTGGGTCTGGATCGTGTCCTCGCGGCAGTCGGGATAGCCTGAATAATCGGTCTGGCACATCCCCCCCACCAACACGTCGATGCCCCGACGATAGGCAAGCGCGGCGGCGACCGTGAGAAAAACGAGATTGCGCCCCGGCACGAAAGTGGAGGGCAGGCCCTGTTCGGTCATGACGATTTCCATGTCCGCCGTCAGCGCGCTTTCCGCCAGCGCGCCATAGCCGGACAGATCCACCAGACGATCCTCGCCCAGCCGTTCCGCCCAGGCTGGAAACGCCTTGAGCATCTCATCGCGAACCCGCTGGCGGGCTTTCAGCTCCACCTCATGGCGCTGGCCATAGTCAAACCCGATCGTTTCCACCCGCTCAAAGCGCGACAGCGCCCAGGCGAGGCACGTGGCGGAATCCTGGCCGCCGGAGAACAGCACCAGGGCTGCGTTTGATGAAGCGCGTGTATCCATGTAGCCAGTATATCTTGCTTATGAGCCGTGCCTGCAAGGAGCTCGACCATGACTGAAGCCGCCAAGGGCGTCATCGTCCTTTACACCACCTGGCCTGACCGGGAGAGCGTGGAGCGCGCCGCGGGCCGTCTCTTGGAGGACCGTCTGATCGCCTGCGCCAACCTTCTGGGAGAGAGCCGGTCGATCTATCGCTGGGAGGGCGAGGTGCAGAGCGAGCGTGAGATCATCGCCCTGTTCAAGACCTCGGCGGAGGCGGCGGAGCAGACGCGCGACGCCCTGCTCGCGCTTCATCCCTATGATGAACCCTGCATTCTGGCGCTTGAGACCACCGCCCCGCTGAGCGCATCGGGCTTTACCGACTGGGTGCGCGAACAGACAGCGTAACCCCAGGTTTAATAACGCGACTTTTCGATGAACCTTCCGTGAAACACGCCTTCAATTAAGGGCGCGGCAAGGGCCTGGCGTGTTGGGTAGGCGCGATTTCACCGCCTGCCCCAGGAGCCCGAGCCCATGAGCCGCACGGTTCGCACCCTTTTGCAGAATGCGCCTGTTCTGGACCCCGTCATTACCGGATCGGAGGTCTATGACCTGTTCTCCGAAGACAGCGATCTTCTGGTCTGCGCCGTGGTTGAAGCGGGCAAGCCGATCGGCCTTGTGGCGCGCAACGCCTTCTTCCTGCGCATGGCGGACACTCATGGCCGGGCGCTCTTCGCCAAACGCCCTGTCACCTATGTGATGGACAAGGACCCGCTGGTGGTCGACAGCAACCATCTGCTGTCCCAGCTCAGCCGCCACATCGTCACCGACCGCATCTCGGCCCTGTTTGACGGCTTCATCATCACCGAGAACGGCCGTTATGCCGGGGTGGGCACGGGCGTCGGCCTGATGCGGATGATCCAGTCTGAGAGCGAGGAGCGCAATCGCAAGCTGGTCGCCCTCGCCGAGCAGCTGGGGCAGGCGCGGCTTGAAGCCCTGTCCGCGAACAAGATCAAGACCGAGTTCGTGGCGACGATGAGCCATGAAATCCGCACCCCGCTGAGCGGCATGATGGGCCTGGCCCAGCTGCTTCAGGAGACCGCCCTGGATGAGGAGCAGCGCAGGCTGACCCAGAGCATTCAGCAGGGTGGCGAGGTCATGCTCGACCTGCTCAATGACGTGCTGGACCTGTCCAAGATCGAGGCCGGCAAGATGAAGCTGCGTTCGGTCGACTTCACCCTGAACGATCTCGCCCAGGCGGCGTCCCAGCTCTGGCGCGGACGCGCACAGGCCAAGGGGCTGAACTTCGAGGTCCGCACCGAGGGCGATACGGCCAAGCCGCTGCTGGGCGACCCGGTCCGGCTCAAGCAGATCCTGTTCAACCTGATCGGCAACGCCATCAAGTTCACCGATGAGGGCGCCGTGGATGTGCGCCTGGCGCTGACCCCGCTCACCCCCACGCGCGTCATCCTGCGCGGAGAGGTGACCGACACCGGATGCGGCGTGCCGCCGATCGCGCACGATGCGCTGTTCACCTCCTTCATGCAGGCCGAACCCGAGGCGCGACAGACCGCCAGCGGGACTGGCCTGGGGCTGGCCATCTGCAAACAGCTCGTTGATCTCATGGGCGGCACGATCGCCCATGACCCCAGCCACGAGCCCGGCGCGCACTTCTGGTTCGAGCTGGCGCTGGGCCTGGCCGACACGGACAGCCCAAGCCCGGCCCGGCCTGAGGAGGCCGGCGGCGCGACGGCGCACGCCCTGGCGCCCCGCATCCTTCTGGTGGAGGACAACGCCATGAACCGGGCAGTGATCGAAGGCTTCCTGAACCTGCGCGGATGGGGCTGCACCATCTGCGAAACCGGCGAGCAGGCGCTGGAGCTGTTGCAGACAGACGGGTTCGACCTGATCCTGATGGATGTGCGGATGCCGGGCCTGGACGGCCTTGAGGTCACCCGACGCATCCGCCAGATGAGAAGCCCGGTGCGCGCGACGCCCATTCTGGCGCTGACCGCCAACGCCTTGCGCGAGGAGCAGGCGCAATGCCTGCGCGCCGGCATGGACGGCTACGCCTCAAAACCGATCCAGCGCGAAGCCTTCTTTGCCGAGATGGATCGCCTGCTGACCCCGGACTGGCGGATGTCCGCCCCCGACCGGATGCATGGCGCAGCCTGAGCCGCCGCCCTTCCCCATGAAAAAAGCCGGCGTCACCGCCGGCTTTTTTATGTCGCGTGAGATCTGCGGTCAGGCAATGCGATAGAGCTGGGCATTGGCGATCGGATCATTGGCGAGCGCCTGTTTCAGCCCGTCCATCAGGACATCCGCACTGACCGGCGAGCGCACCTGCGTCTCCATGGCGTTCACTCGCAAGGGCGCATCCAGCTCCGGCACAAGGCGCAGGATCGGGGTCATCGCGGCCGTGGACGGCAGCGCCCGCACATCGGCGGAGGCGTCCTCGGCCTCGGAGTCTTCAAGCTGGTGCCCCAGGATCACCGCGTCATAGGCCGAGGCGCCCAGCGCATCCACCAGTTCGACCGAGCTGCCAGAGCAGGTGACCACGCAGTTGAAGGATTTGAGATAGCCCAGCAGCACCGAGCGCAGGGCCGGATCGCTTTCGCCGACCAGTATGCGCAGGCGGCGACTCGAGACCGACATCTGCTCACCATCGGCGAAGCGGTCCGCCTTGATGGAGTGACGCAGCTTCACCTCGAACCAGAATACCGAGCCGGACCCTTCCTCCGCCGGCGCATAGCCGACTTCGCCATGCATCATTTCCGCCAGCTTGCGGACCAGATGCAGACCGAGGCCCGTTCCCGCCTGCTTGATGTTGTCATCAATGGCGTCCTTGCCCATGGCGTTGAACAATTGCTCGCGCGAGCTCTCGGGCACGCCGGACCCGGTATCGATCACCGAGATCCGCAAGGCGGACAGGCCGGGCTGATCCTCACGCATGGTCAGATTGACCGTGACCCCGCCCTCATCGGTGAAGCGGATCGCATTGTGCGCCAGGATCCGGCACATATGCATCAGACGACCGCCATCGGCGCGCAGTGCGCGCGACCCGTCGCCGTCAAACTCGACATCAAAACTGATATTCTTGGCGGCCGCATGCGGGGCGTGTTCGCGACGCAGACGGTCCGCGAAATCACACGCGGTGATGTCTTCGAGGATCAGCTCCATCCGCCCCGCGTCAATACGGGAGACTTCCAGAACCGTATTGATCAGGCCCTCAAGCTTCTCACCACTTTCCAGCAGACGCGAGACCATCAGCGATTGCTCGTCTGACAAACGGGTCTTGTCCAGAAGCTGGCCCATGCCGAGCACGCCATTGAGCGGCGAGCGCAGCTCATGGCTCATATTGGCCAGAAGCACAGCGCTCGACCGCGCCGTTTCCTCGGCCTTGCGGGCGGCCTGGTCATTGTGCTCGGCCAGCCGGGCGAGCGCCGCCGCCTGTTCGAGCGTTTTCTTGTTCGCCTCTTCCAGCGCGATATTGGCCGCCACGGAATCCAGCAGGGTATTGGCGTAGGTCTTGGCCAGCATCGTAATGCCCAGCAGGAAGCCGGCCAGCATCACGGCCCCGATGGCGCCCGTGGACAGATCAATGCGCAGCAGGGCGACCGCCCAAAGCGTCAGCGAGGGGGCGGCGTAAGCCAGGATCACGCGCCGTTCGCCCGCGGAGGTCAGCACAGCGCCGGCCGCCATGCCCGCAATCACCAGACCGACGATCTGCGATACGAGCGTCGGCGTGTTGGAAGACAGAAGATGCGGGGTCGCGCCCCAGGCCAGGCCGACCACGGCCGACAGCGCAATGTACAGATACATCTCCGCATCATTGGGCGCACGATCCGCGCGACGCGCTCTCAACATCGCCCCGAACCGCAAGAACGGCCCGACACACAGCAGTCCCGCCCAGATCCAGAGGGACACCGTGTTCACATAAGGATGGATGATTGCGGTCAGCAGCAGCGCGTTCACGATATTCAGCGGAACGGCGCGCAGCGCGCTTTTTGACACCAGCTCATACTGCGCTTGCCGCATACGCGCCTTGATGTCGTGTTTCTGATTTTGTTCTGATGGGTTTATACGACCCATTACACCACCTCCGGGACCGCTTTTCGCGGCTCTTCAGAAGGTTTGTGACAGAAAGTTCTTAAAACTGCGTGCACTTCTCTCTCCCTCTACAGAGAAGGCTGCAATCCTTTACGGGAGTGTTAATCGTGATCTTGCGACGGATTGGTCTGAGTGTGCTTGCCTGCTTTGCGATCACCGCCTGTGGCGAGACCACGCCCGCCCCGCAAGACACGGATACAAGCCTGGTCGCCGTGGATCCCGACGCCGAAGCGGAAGTTCTGGCCTGGAGCGATCTGTTGCCGGAACAGGACCTTGAAGCCCTGCAGGCGCTCAGCGAAGGCCGCGCCGACCCGTCCCTGATGAGCATGATGGGCCAGCAAAGCGAGGTCGAGGGCCAGATCGGCACGTTCAATGTGGTCGAGGATCTCGATGGCCTCGTTGTGCGCATGCCCGGCTATATCCTGCCGCTCGATTTCTCGGAAAACAGTTCGGCGCGGGAATTCCTGCTCCTGCCCTATCACGGGGCCTGCGTGCACACGCCGCCGCCGCCGCCGAACCAGATCGTCTATCTGCGCTCGCCGGAGCTGATCCGCTTTGACAGTCTGTGGGAGCCGGTCTGGGTGGAAGGCCGGATGGAAATCGAACGGGTGGACACCGATCTCGCCGCAACCGCCTATTCCATGGTTGTGCGCTCGGTGGAGCCCTATCAGACCCGATAGCGAAACGGGCGCCCGAGAGCGCCCGTTCAGGTCCTAGTGTCGGCGATCGCACGCGTCTGTGGTGAACAGATCCGCAATCACGCCCTCGCAATCGCGATCCCGGCGCGACCGGTGATACCGGCGATCATAGCGGTCCCGGTCATAGCCATGCCCGTAACCGCGGTGATGGCGGCTCGGCGTGGCGATCTCGGCGCGGATTTCGGCCAGCGACAGCGAGACGTCGGTGAAGCGGTCCTGCGCGCGTTCCCAGGAATGAAGCGTGCCGATGCAGGCGCCTTCCTGGTAATCGCGCTGGTGCATGCAGGCGGCATAGGCCCGGCAGGACCCCTCGGCGAAGCGGTAGGCGGCGTCGAGATCAAGCTCGAAGGCGCGCAGCATCTCGGTCCGCTCGGTTTGCGGCCCTGAAGGCGGCTGATCCACGCGCAGCGTGCCCTCGGTCTCTTCATAGCGCTCGTTGACGTCGCCGCCGGACGCATAGCCCGTGATCAGGAGCGCGCGCGCGGCCTCGATGCGTTCATCCCGCTGGGCGCGCAGGGAATCCACCTCGCAAACCTGCAGCGCCGTGTCGATGGCGAGCGCGTCCGCCGTCGCCTCCACCGGGGCCGTGCTGGGCGGATAATAGGGATCGACCGGATGGACATAGGTCGGGTCGGTCTTGCAGCCTGCGAGCGCGGCGGCGCTGATCAGCACGCTGAGAAGGGTCAATTTGCGCATCGGTCCTGTCCTCTCGATCTTGCCGTCACCGGCTCGCATTGGCGTCCAGACACCCGGCGTCGGCCGGGGGGACGCGGGCGCGCATGGCGTTGCGCAGGATTTCCATCGCCCGTTCCCCACGACCGGGCGTCTCACTGGCTTCTTCCTCGATCTCCTGCCGGATCCGCGCCCAGCGGGCCTGGGCGCTCGGCGCCCGCGCCAGCTCGGGCGTCGTGCGGAACCGGCGCGCCAGATCGTGTCCCAGATCGGCGGCGTCACGCAGATAGGCGTCGGCGCGTTCGGGATTCTCCACGATGGCGCACAGGCGGTAAGAGCCGAAGACCGCGCCCGTGCCATAGATCACGGCGAGATTGAAATTGGCGTCGGGATCGCCCCGCACCGCAGCCATTTCCAGCCATTCCAGCGCCAGATCGGTGTTCTGCACCACGCCCAGACCCACCGCATGCATGATCCCCAGAACGTTCTGGACGCTGGGATCACGGGCCGTCTGGGCCGCGTGACACATCAGCTGGGCGGTCTGGCGCGGGGTCAGCGAAGCGGTCTCGTCATAGCCGAGCTCGCGCTGGAAGGCGCGCACGGCGCGGCGCGTCTCCGCGCCATAGGTTCCGTCAATCGAACCATTGTAATAGCCCAGCGCGGACAACGCGGCCTGACGCAGATTGAGCCCGATGACATCCGCCATGACCCGGTCCGGGTCGCGGGCGATGCGCGCCAGGCTGTCCTGGGTGACGGGGCAGTCCACCAGATGGGCCTGCAGGCGACGCTGGGCGAGGATCGAGGATTGCGCCCCGAACGGACGCCCCCAGGCCACCGATCGGTTCCAGTAGCGCATCGCCGCTTCGCGCGATTCCGGCATCAACGGGCGTCCGCCGGCGCGCTCGCACCCGAAATCGATGATCGAGGAATAGGTCTCGCCGCAATCGAGCTCCAGCGTGGTCAGCTCGGCGTCCCCGCGCAGGAGCCAGTAGCGCGCGGCCTCACTATAGACCCGCGCGGCGATGGGCCGGGGCACGCACTCCGCCGCGCCCTCGACGCACACCAGCGTGGCGTTCGTGCCGCCGGTATCGGGGTCCACGGTTTCCACATGGAAGGGCCAGGGTTCGGCCGGGAAGGAATCGCGGTTGCGCGGGAACCAGCTCCGGTTCGGATTGAGCCAGCTGTTCGGGCCCTGATAGCCCGGGCGCTGATAGCCGGGAGACGCATAGCCGCGCTGACCGCCCCGCGGCGTCCAGCGCCCTTGCTGACGCGAGGCTTCGGCCAGGGTGCGCGGCTCCCAGTCCTCATCGCGCGAGGACAGGCTGTCGCGCTCATCCGCCGGGTCCGGCTCGGGCTGGAAATCGAAAATGGACTGACGCGCATCACTGTCCGACGCCAGGAAGGCCGCCGTGGCGCCCGCCAGCATCAGCCCCAGCGCCAGAGTGAGAAGGATGGAGAAGCGGTTCATGAATCCTCGCCCCATGCGCCCGGACTGGAGCCATAAGGCCGTTCCTGGCTTTGCGGGCCATAGGCGTCATCCGCGCCATAGCTGTCCTGGTAATAGTCATAGCGGGGCGGCTCGCACACCGGCACGCCGCAAATGTCGGACGCATCCACGCATACCCGCGCATCGCGCCCGGTGAAGGTGTTCTGCGCCAGCCGCCCGTCGAAATAGCGGCGGCGATAGGCGTCGCGCTCCAGATCTCGCACATAGGACTGATAGGCCCGCTGGGAGAGCTGAACGCTCAGAATGCCGGCGAAGCACTGGCAGTTCTTGTCGCCATAGGTGTCGGTGCAAGCGAGGTAGATCGGATCGTCATGATCCTCGCCCCACATGATGCCGGCCATGCGCCATCCGCCAAAAATCAGCAAGATGATCACGATCAGGCCCGCAAGAGCCCAGATCCAGCCTAACCCGTAGGAATATCGATCCTGTTCATGCATGTGCGCCTGTCCCGCCTCACCCCAAGCGTCCACCCTCTGTTAAGGTTAACCTATGCTTAAGGCGTCCACCCGGCAACCAGAACGGATCAAGTTTCGTTGAGTTCCCCTTTTTCGGGTCAGGCCTGCGATTTTTTCACATCACCCCGATAGGGCGTGTCCGGGTCCTTGAAGACCACATACACCGCCGGGATCACCAGCAGGGTCAGGAGGGTCGAAGACAACAGGCCGAACAGCAGCGAGATCGCGAGGCCCTGGAAGATCGGGTCAAACAGGATCACAGACGCGCCCAGCATGGCCGCCAGCGCGGTCAGAAGGATCGGCTTGAAGCGAATCGCCCCGGCCCGCAGCACGGTCTCGCGCAGGGTCTCGTCGGCCCGCGC
>NZ_DJIQ01000050.1:0-29834 GCF_002433705.1 Oceanicaulis sp. UBA6590 | reverse complement strand
GAATCCCATCGTCTCCGCCAGACCTTCTGGCCTTTTACGAGCAGCCTCTCGCGCCTTCCCGACATTGCCGTAGAAGAAAACGTCCAGCTACGTGATCTGTGTGTTTGCACCCTGGCCTCAGAACCGGTCAGTGAGTGACACGGTCCCGAGGCAGGAAGCTGCAAACTCACTCGTTCAGCAAGGGACGCACATCGTCCGCGATGGCCTCGCCCAGAAGTCGGGCGAATGGCAGCGAAAGGTGATGACGGTCCCAGGTGAAGGGTTGGCCGGCTGCGAAGAGCGGGCACTCCTCTCCCGTACAGAGCGCCTCTTTCTTGCTCACATAGATGATGCCGTAACGCTCAGCCAGAGCCCGGTTCTCGTCCTCATAAAGGAAACGGCTCTGTGTGTGCTCCTCCAACGCCGCCAGTCCATCTGGCGACATAAGCAGTTCGGGCATATTGGCGTTGTAATGGATGTAATTGCCAAACAGAAGGATTGGCGCATCGGTGTTTTCGGTGAGGAACTGAAGATAGGGTTCCAGTTCATCAGGGCCATACCAGGCGGCCAGGTAATTGATGACCACCATATCAACCTGTTCGAGATTGGAGGGATCAAACCGTTCACGGTTGATTGCTTCGCAATCGGTCAGATTGGGGTGCGTCGGCAGAACCAGAGCCCGAATATCGTCTGAGGGCGGACAGCCCGCCAGCGTGGACTGCATCAGATGTGCTTCGGGGAAGACGACATCCAGGGCATTCAGGGCATCCGGCGCATGACTATCTCCGACAATGAGGATGTTCTGCGCATCCGGGAGTGGATCGTTACACACATCCCATCCCACGCGGGAGCAGCGAGCGCCCAGTATATCAAAGCGCGCATTCCGACCTGCATCGATCTGTTCCTGCGTGTATTCAAAGGCTGTCTCTTCCCAGACCCGCACACGCCCGTCGAGCTTGAAGATGCTGGCGCTCGCTATCAGCAACAGCACGACGAAGACCCCGCACAGGGCGGCGAACCTCTTCAGCGGCGTCTTCTGGGGGTTCCTGAATGGAGTCTCCACCCAGCGATAGGACATGACCGCCAGCAGCACGGAGAGCATGAGCAGAGCCAGGGTCAGAGTCAGGCTGAGGGCGCCAAACTGGACACGCGCCAGGGCGAACAGCGGATAATGCCACAGATAGAGCGAGTATGAGATCAGGCCGCCCCAAACCATAAGCTTGCTGCTGAGAAAATCCGTCACAAGCTCGCCAGGTCTTGCAAAGCGCAAGATCAGCACAGTGCCTACCACCGGGATGAGCGTGTAATAGGACGGGTGCGGCACGCCGTGATGGAAGAGCACCATGGGCCCGATGATCAATCCCAATCCGAGCATGGGCATGGTGGACGTCAAGGCGGGATGCGATTTGCGCCCATAATCGATATCCAGCTTCGCCAGCAAGGCGCCGGCCATCAGCTCCCAGGCGCGCATCGGAATGAGATAAAAATTGGCCTCGGGGAAATGGTCCGCGCTGATCTGCGCCCACTGCAGGGAGGCCAGGAAAATCATGACCAGGATTGGCAGCAGGTAGTCCTTCCGGAACTTCACAACCAGCATCACGATAATCGGGAAGAAGATGTAGAATTGCTCTTCAACCGAAAGGGTCCAGGTATGAAGGAGCGGCTTCAGCCTCGAGGGTTCAGCTGTGTAGGCGTCCTGCAACCAGAACCAGATGTTTGACGTGAAGAACAGGCTCGAAACGACCGATCCCGCATATTCCATCAGGGCGCTCGGCCCCAGGATCAAGACTGCGCCCGCCGTCGTGACGATCAGCACAACGATCAGCGCTGGCAACAAACGCCGGGCTCGTCGCTCATAGAAGCGCGCGTAGCTGAATCCCTCTCCGTTTATTTCCTTGAGAATGATGGAGGTGATCAAGTAGCCAGAGATCACGAAGAAGATGTCCACGCCCAGAAAACCGCCTCGCAAGAGCTGGTGTCCGGAGATGAATATCTCGGCATGGTAGATCAGGACCGAAAGGACCGCGATCGTGCGCAGCCCGTCAATCTCCGGGCGGTATTTCAACATGGAATCAGTCTCCAAGGCGTAATGCGACTATCCAAGCGGAGCATTCAAAAGCAGGCATGCTAGCGCCTTGAATCGATACTGGATCGGTCGCTTCTAGCGGATCATCATCACACACTTCAACCGCCTGAAGTCTGGGCGATTAAGAGCGCGATCCGGAGGGGTCAGCGGCGCCCTAAAAAAAGAGCCGGGCCATTTGCGGCCCGGCTCCATCCGTTGAGTCCGGAAGAACGCTCTAGCGCAGCGACGCCGACACGCCTTCGATGACATCCTGCAGCGCGGACAGGCGACGCACAGACGCTTCCCCCTGCACAGACACGCCCGAAAGGTCGCGACGCAGCTGACGCAACTCGCGCGAGAGAGCGGCGTTGTCCTCGCCGGCATCCACCGCATCTGCGGCCTGACCAAGCGCGGCGTAAAGCGCTTCAGCCTGCTCCGCCGGCAGGGCCTCATCGCGCATCAGCTGATCCAGATACGCCAGACCGACCACAGGGTGCTCGGGCCAGCTCACCGGATATTGCTGCTGCGGATTGAAGGTCTGCCCCTGATCGGCCAGACGCGCCGCCGCGATTTCGTTCTCGCTCAGATAATCGCTGGGCATGAGCTCGAACACATCGAGCCCGCGCACGATCTCGGTGCCGTAAATCCGGCCGTCATACCAGTAGGTGGACCAGTACCCGCCCAGCACCATCACGTCGGGATCGATCGGACCGCGATCGAAATAGGCGATCTCGTAGGCGTTTGCGGGATCGGTGAAGTCCAGAATCGACAGTCCGCCCTGGTACCAGGCCTGAACGAAGACATCGCGGCCCGGCACCGGAATGATCGAGCCGTTATGGGCGACGCAGTTCTCTTCCTCGGACTGGGCGGAAGGCAGCTTGTAATAGCCCCCGAATTCCAGCTGGCCGTCATTGATCGTGTAGATCGCGTCTGCGCCCCAGTCGGCGGGATCCTGAGCCCGGCAGCGCGGACGGCCGCCGCCGCCCCATTCATCCGTGAACAGCACTTTCGTGCCGTCATTGCTGAACGTGGCGGAGTGCCAGTAGGCGAAGCCCTGATCGATCACGGCGTCAATGCGGCGCGGCGCGCGCGGATCGCTGATGTCGAGAATGATGCCATTGCCCGAGCATGCGCCTGCGGCGAGGTTCAGGGACGGGAAAACCGTGATGTCATGGCACTGGTCCGTGCGGCTGGTCCGCTGGGTGCCTTCGCCATGATCGCCGCCGCTCCACAGTCCGGCGATACGGCCCGTTTCATCATCGGCGAACACGCGCGGGCTGTCGACGATGCGCGACTGGGACGGATCGGAGAGCGGGATCTCGATGACATCAATGCTGAACAGCGCCGTGTCCTCATCTCCAGGCAGCCCTTCAACGCAACCCGCCAGCTCCTCTTCGGAGCGGATGGAGCTCGTGCCGGAATTGTAGACGACGATCCGCTCTTCATTGCTGGAGACGACCGAATGCGTGTGAGAGCCGCGGCAGGTCTGCACCTGGCCCACCTGGCGCGGGGCCAGAGGATTGCTGATGTCAAAGATCCGAAGGCCGCGGAAACGCTCCTCGCTCACTTCCTCGCTCACGCCCTGACGGCCGCAATCCACGCGGGCGCGCGTATCCTGCACGGACATCAGCAGGAGATCGCCCACAATGGAGACATCCCCCTGCCCCCCCGGACACACGACCGAGCTGATCAGCTCCGGCGACTCATCCCCGAGCCGGTAGAGGTTGAAGCCATGGTAATTGCCCACGGCGAGCAGATCGCCGGCAAACGCCATGTCCGTATTGGAAAAGCTCAGGAAGGGCGCACGTTGGCCGAACCGGCGCTCCACCTCTTCATCGGTGTCTTCCGGCTGGATTTCAGGCGGCAGTCCGGCCGGGTTCTCAGAATCAAAGAACCCTGTCGGCTTGGGCAGGCTGGCCAGAAGTTCGAGATTGGAAATGGCCTGCCCGGCATCCCGGAAGCCTGCTGCGAGTCCGTTCCGGGGATCCTCGGACAAGGAGGACAGGACCGTGTTCATCCGGCGGATTTCAGCAGCCTGCTCGCTGCGGACATCATTGACGAAATCATAGAGCACCGGGTCGTAGGCCGAACCACGCTGACGCAGGAGCGCATCGACCATGTCCACCGCGCCCTCATGATGGGCGATCATCAGTTCAAGGAACAGCGCGTCGAAGTCGCCGCCATTGGAGGCCGCCAGTTCCGCCATCTGCTCGGGCGTCGCCATGCCCTGCATGGTCGCATGCGCGCCATGATGGCCCTCATGCCCGCCTTCATGATCCATGGAATGGTCGGCGCTGGCCGGGTCCGGCGCATGCTGGCCCCGCTCGTTCAACCAGTTCTGCATGAAGGCGATCTCGTCAGCCTGGCTGGCGTTGATGCGCCCGGCGACCGCGACGATCTCCTCTGTGCTGGTCCGGTCTGACACCAGCTCCGCCATCTCCACGGCCTGGTAGTGATGCACAATCATGTCCTGCATGAAGCGGACATCGTCGACCGAGAAGCGGTTGGCTGCGATCTCGACCGCCTCTTCCGCGCTGATCGCACGCACATCCTCTCCCGGCGCACCCGGTTGAACGATCGGTGCGTTTTGCGCGGCTGCCGTCGCATTCACGGCCAGACCGGTCGCCAGCGCCAGCAGGGCGGAGTGCATCAGCAGTCTTGAGTTAATGGACATGGTTCTCTCCCCGTTTTGTTATCGCGTAGAGTACGTTGCGCACCGCAGAGAGCAAGTGAAGCCGACGTCATCTGACGCTTTCACGCCGCTGGCCGGATGAAACGGTTCAGCTTGCTGCCCGAAACTGACGCGCTAGCTTTGATGGTCGACATCACGGGGAGAGAATGGATGAAACGGTCGGATCCTCAGATCGCACCAGGCGCGTTCAAGCTCTACGACGCTTACGCCCATGGCGATCTATCGCGACGTGACTTCCTGGAGGGGTTGAGGACTTACGCCATAGGCGGGCTGACCGTCAGCGCGCTGGAGGGCGCGCTCCTGCCCGATTACGCCAACGCCCAACAGACTGAAACGGGCGATCCGCGCCTGATCGAGGCGGACTTGCTCTACGCCTCGCCGGAGGGCGCGGGCGAGATGAGCGGCTATCTGGTCCGCCCGGCGGGCGAAACAGCTCCTCGCGGCGGCGTCCTGGTCATTCATGAAAATCGCGGCCTGAATCCGCATATCCGCGATGTCGTCCGACGCGCGGCGCTGGCGGGATATGTCGCTTTCGCACCCGACGCCTTGCATCCGCTGGGCGGTTATCCCGGCACGGATGATGAGGGCCGCACCCTTCAGCGCCAGCGCGACAGGGGTGAAATGCTGGAGGACTTCATCGCCGCAGCGCAGGTCCTGCGGGACCATCCCGCCTGTACAGGTCGCGTGGCCGCCGTGGGCTTCTGTTATGGCGGCGCAGTCGCGAATGAACTTGCGGTGCGCCTCGACTGGCTGGCCGGGGCAGTGCCCTATTACGGCGGCTGGCCCGATCCGGCGGACGCGCAAGCGGTTCGCGCGCCGCTCCAGATCCATCTCGCGGAACTGGATGATCGGGTCAATGCCGGGTGGCCTGACTGGCGTGATGCGCTCGATGAGGCCGGCGCGCCCTATGAGCTCTTCATGTATGAAGGCGCCCAGCACGGCTTCCACAATGACACCACGGCGCGCTTCGACCCGGAACAGGCCGCCCTCGCCTGGTCGCGCACCCTCGCCTTCTTCGACCGGGTCCTCTCGGCCTAGGGCGCGTCGGTGAGCGACAGGATCCTGTCGGCGAGGTCATCCAGCGCCCCGGCGTCCAGCCGCTCTGTCTGCAGAGTTGCGACGCTCTGTTTCATGCGCTTGAGGCGGGAGCGGTCATAGGCGGGGTCATAATGAGCCTGCATGAGATCCATGGCCAGGGTTTCAGGGCGCCCCTCTTGCGCCAGCTCGCGCCAGTGCGCGATACGGTCGCGCGGATGAAACGGGCTGATAAGGTCCAGCGCCTCGGAAGCGCGCTCAGGATCCTCAACGATATCAGCGTAAGTCTTCGCCAGAAAACGAGCCCGTTCCTCAAGAGGCGCGACAATCTCGAGGCGCGGCGATCGTTTCATGCGCGTCCAGAGGGTCGCGGGAAGCCGGATTGCTCCGATACGGGCGGATTCCGCTTCGACATAGACCGGACGCGCTGGATCCAGGCGTTCGACCTCCCGCCAGAGGTCCGTCTCGAAAGCCTTCTGACTGGGTTGTGGAGCATCCCGGAAGCCCCCAAAAGCCGAGCCGCGATGCCGGGCCAGCCCTTCGAGGTCGAGTATCTGCGCCCCCTTCTCGCGCAACACCTGAAGCAGCGCTGTCTTCGCGCTCCCTGTCTGACCGTCGATAAGCATCAGGTCGAGCGCGGGACAAGCTGCATCAAGGCCGGCGATGACTGCGCGTCGCCAGGTCTGGTATCCGCCTTCCAGCACGGCGACTGGCCAGCCCACAGCCGCCAGGATCGTCGCCATGGAGTTCGAGCGCATTCCCCCGCGCCAGCAATAGACCAGTGGTCGAAAGCGTTTGGGTTTGTCTGCAAGGGCGGTCTGCAAGTGATGAGCCGCATTCCGCGCCACCAGCGCCGCGCCGGCGCGGCGCGCCTCGAACGCCGAGACCTGCACATAGGTCGTGCCGATCTCGGCCCGTTCACGATCGTCCAGCACGGGAAGGTTCACAGCGCCCGGCAGGTGATCCAGCGCGAATTCGGACGGGGAGCGCACATCAATGATCATGTCATGGCGCTGAAGCCGCGCTGCACTGACATCGGCCAGGGTCTCGTAACGTATCATGCGCGCCTTATAGTGCCGTTTAAGCCAGAATCGAACCTAACGGATGCGACCCATGTCTGACGCCTCTTCCGCTCCTGCGCCATCCCTGACCAGTCTCGCGCGCGGCGGCGGCTGCGGTTGCAAGCTCGACCCGGCCTTTCTCGACCGCATCCTGGCGGACAGCCCGCCGCTGCCGCTCAATCCCGCCTTGCTTGTGGACGCCGCCACGCGGGATGATGCGGCGGTCTACCGGGTCAATGACGAAACCGCGCTCGTCGCCACGACGGACTTCTTTGCGCCGGTTGTGGATGACCCTTTCGACTTCGGTCGCATCGCCGCGACCAACGCCCTGTCCGACATCTACGCGATGGGCGCCAAGCCCATTTTCTGCCTGGCGGTGCTGGGCATGCCGATCAACGTGCTGTCGCCCGAAACCATCCGTCTGATTCTGGACGGCGGTCGCACCGTGGCCGAAAGCGTCGGCGCGCCGGTGGCGGGCGGACACTCCATTGACGCCGCAGAGCCCTTTTATGGCCTTGTGGCATTGGGTCTGGCCCATCCCGACCGGATTCTCACCAATGCCGGCGCTCAACCCGGCGACGTTCTGATCCTGGGCAAGTCCCTTGGGATCGGCGTATTTAGCGCCGCCCAGAAGCGCGGCCTGCTGGATGCGTCTGATTACGAGGCGATGATCGCCTCCACGACGCGGCTCAACACGCCCGGCGCGGATCTCGCCGAGCTCGACGGCGTTCATGCAATCACCGATGTCACAGGCTTCGGTCTGCTCGGACATTTGTCGGAAATGTGCCGCGGCTCGCGCGTTTCGGCGAAGGTGGATCGCACGGCGCTGCCCGTTTTCGACGGGGCCCGCCGCCTCCTGGCCGAGGGCGTGCGAACCGGCGCCTCCGGGCGCAACTGGAGCGCCGTTCAACCTCATGTGCACTGTCCTGAGAACTGGACGGACGCAGATCGCGACATGCTCTGCGACCCGCAGACCAGCGGCGGTCTGCTGGTGGCCTGCACGCCAGACGCCGCCCCAACAGTCCTGGAGACCTTCCGCCGACATGGCCATGACGCGGCGGCACAGATCGGACAGGTCCAGGCGGGCGATCCCGTTATCAGGTTCAGCGCCTGACCGGGACTTGAGCGCGCCATGATCTAGCTTCCTCCTCCAAAGAGGATGAAGCATGACTGACAGACGCGACAATCGGGGCAGAGCCGTGCCAAGGGGGCGGCTCAGCCGGCTGGGCCGGTTCGGACGACTGGCGGCCGGGACCGCGAGCGAAGCCCTCGGCAATTCGATTCAGGCCCTGGCGCGCGGCGAAACCCTTGACCCTTCCCGCCTCATCCTGACCCCGTCGAACGCGCGACGCATGGCGGATGAGCTGGCGCATCTGCGCGGCGCCGCCATGAAGATGGGCCAGATGCTGTCCATGGATGCCGGCGATCTGCTCCCGCGCGAATTGACCGAAGTCCTGGCGCGATTGCGGGACAGCGCCCAGCCCATGCCGCCCCATCAGCTCAAGCGCGTTCTGACCCGCAATTGGGGCCCCGACTGGCTGAGCCGGTTTGAGCGCTTCGACTCTCGCCCCATGGCGGCCGCCTCGATCGGTCAGGTCCACCGCGCCCGCACCAGAAACGAACAGGAACTGGCGATCAAGGTTCAGTATCCGGGCGTGCGCAACAGCATAGACAGCGATGTGGACAATCTCGCGAGCCTGATTGCGCTGTCCGGCCTGGCGCCGCGCGGGCTCGACCTCCAGCCCATGCTGGATGAAGTGAAGCGCCAGCTGCGCGATGAGGCCGACTTCACGCGCGAGGGGCGGATGATGACCCGCTACGCCGAATGGCTCGCGGATTCGGACGCGTTCGTCATGCCGGTTCTGGACGAGGACCTGACCACAACAGATGTGCTGGCCATGACGTATGTGGCTGGCGCGCCGATTGAAACCGCCGCTGACGCCGCCCCGGACATCCGCAACCGGATAATCGCGGACCTTGCCGAACTGGTCTTGCGGGAAGTCTTCGAGTTCGGCGCGATCCAGAGCGATCCCAACTTCGCCAATTATCGGTATCAACACGAGACGGGCCGGATCGGCCTTCTGGATTTCGGGGCGGTTCAGGACATCCCCGATACGGTTCGTCAGGCTGGGCGGCGACTGCTGATCGCAGGGCTTGAGGCGGATGCTGCGGAGCGTGAACGGGCCCTGACCGATCTTGGCTACCTGTCAGAGACGACGCCCCCGGATCAACGCGCCCTGCTGCTGGAGATGACGGATCTGGCCCTCGCGCCACTGTTCAGAAGCGAGGCTTTTGACTTTGACGCCTCCGCGCTGGTCACGCCCTTGCGCGAAGGCGGCTTCAGGTTGCGCGCGCTAGGCTATGCGCGCACGCCACACCCCATGGCCGTGTTCATTCAGCGCAAGGTCGCCGGCCTGTATCTGCTGGGCGCCAGACTTGGCGCGCGTCTTCATATCCGCCCCTTGCTGGAGCGGCGTCTCACCTGACCCTGCCCGGTCTTCAATCGTCCCGGTTCAAGGTCGGGGCGGCGTCACGCTTCCAGATGCAGGTCCAGCAAGATGCGATAGCGCCTGATATTGGAGACATAGCGCACCGGCTCATGACCGCGGGCATACCCGCGCGGCAAGGTGCGATAATGTTCAGGATCCGACAGAAGCGGCAGGACCTTGCGCACATCCCCCCAGCGACCCTTCTCCAGCGACTGACGCTCAGCCAGCCGGCGGGCGTCATACAGATGCCCCATGCCGATATTATAGGCGGAAAGCGCAAGAAAGAGCCGGTCGCGGCCCTGCACGTCTTCAGGCAGACGATCCATCAGATCGCGCAGATAGCGCGCCCCGCCAGCGATGGATTGCGCCGGATCGGTCCGGTCCTCAACGCCCAGCTCATTGGCGGTCGGCAGGGTCAGCATCATGATGCCTCTGACCCCGGTGGCGCTGACGGCGTCCTCATCCCAATGGGATTCCTGATAGGCCTGCGCAGCCAGCCAACGCCAGTCGATGCCGGTCTCCGCCGCAGCCGCCTCGAAATGCGGTCTCAGAGCGGGCAGTCGTTCCTCCAGACGGCGGATGAAACGCGCCGTGTCGACATAGTCAAACTGACGGGTCGCGCCATACCAGCGCTGGTCCAGCCGCTCCAGAAGGCCGGTTTCATGCAGGCGTTCGGACCAGGCATCCAGGGCCTCGCCCAGCTGGGTTTCGGTGGGAAGAACAAGCGCCAGCGAGCGCTCTTCGCTCAGATCAAGCGGCGTCAGAAGTTCGGGAAACCGCAGGCGGGCATGCGCGACGAGCGTTGAATCCGCCACCGTGCAGTCCAGCGTCTCGGCCTGCACCGCTTCCAGCAGCGGCATGGCGGAGGGCGCATCCACAGTGCGCCATTCAAGCTCGGGATGGTCCGTGCGAAGCGCCTGCAGGGTTTCGACATAGCTCGACCCCTGAACCACCGCGATATCGACGCCGGACAGATCCTCGAGCGCTTCGATGCGTGGACCGCCGCGTCGGCAGACAAGCTGTTCGGTCACCGTCTTGTAGGCCGGACCGAAGGTTACATGCGCTGCGCGCGCCTCGGTCATGGTCACCCCGCCGGCAGCCAGATGGCCCCGGCCTGCCGCGATGTTCGTGAGCAATTGCCGCAGATCGCGTTGCGGCTCGTACCGGACGCTCACGCCCAGTTCCTGGGCGAGATCCTTCACCAGAGCGACTTCATAGCCTTCCGGCTCGCCATCCTCGTCCAGATGATAGGTAGTGGGGCTTTCCAGCGTCAGGACAATCAATTCACCGCGTTCGACGATCTGATCAACTGTCTCGAAGCCCGCCGGTTCAGGCGAGCTGCAGGCGACAAGAGCGGTCAGCGACGCCAGTGCGCCGCCACTCCATCGCGCGGATGTGCTCCACAACCCCATGGATATAAACCTAGGGGCTTTGACGCTCGACGCCAAATCCGAACCGGAGCAGCGCTGTCTCACGGTTCAATGAAGAACCGCTTACGCACTGTCTTAAATGCGCTTTTCGCCTTCATGCCGACAAGCCGCTCACCAAAGGAAAACGGCGCCAGGAAAACCCTGACGCCGTTCAAGCCGGGTCGTCCGGTCAGTCTAGTTCAGGCTGGTGCGCAGGCTGACGCCCCAGATGCGGGGTTCGTTGACGAAACCCGTATTGTTGTTGAAGTCGATGCCGCCAACGAGATTTTCTTCATCGGTGAGATTGCGCACGAACACTGCGGCTTCCCAGTCCCGGCCATTGGCGTTGCCGGCATAGCCCAAACGCAGCCCGCCCTCGAAATTACCGTCCGAATAGAATTCCTCGGACTCATAGATGAACAGGTTCGTCCGGCCCTGCCAGAACCAGTCTGTGTAGACAAACCACTCCCCGCCCCATTGCGACGGCACGCCGTAACGCGCGGTCAGGCTCAGGATGTAATCGGGCGCTTGCGGGAAGGGATTGCCGTCAACTTCAACAAAACCGTCATTGTCCGCATCCGGGTCGGTAGGCGTGCACTGGCCGGAGCCGCACGGCGCCACTTCCAGCGCAGAATCCTGCAATTCCGTTTCATTCCAGCTGAAACCGGCTGTCACCAGCAGGTTCTCGCCGATGAGGAATTCTGAATCCACTTCCAGCCCGTAGCCCACGCCTTCATCGGCGTTCACCAGCTGCACGAGGTTGCCGGAGCCCCCAACAGCTGACAGCTGCAGATCTGAAACCGTGTAATAGAACGCCGTTGCGTTCACGCGCGCCCGCCCATCAGCGAACTCGGACTTGAAACCGCTTTCATAGGAGATCGAGGTTTCGCTCTGAGCGACCGACGGCTGGGAGAAAAACGCCACGTCCCGCGCCTGAATGGTCGGGCCGCGGAAGCCCCGGGCCACCCGGCCAAAGACGGCGAAATCCTCATTGACGTCGTAGAAAGCCGACAGATCCCAGCTGACCTCTTCATCGGAGACGTTCACCGGCGCAACCGGAAAGGCGGCGAGCGGCACGGTCAGGTCTTTCTCGTCGCTGGTGTAGCGCAGACCGCCTGACAGGCGCAGCTGGTCATTGAGCTGGTGGCTGACCTGGCCGAACAGCGCCCAGAGCTGGTTCTCATGGGTCACCGTGGTGGTCGGCGGAAAGCCGATCGGCGAAGACGTGGTCACTGAAAACTCGGAGTCGAACCAGTACGCCCCGACCTGCCAGCTCGTTGCGCCGTCCGTATCCGAAGCCAGACGGATTTCCTGCGAGACCTGCTGGAGGTCATCCAGCGCATCCTGGGTTTCGGACTGGAAGGGAATGAAACCCGGGCCAGCGGGATTGCCGCCATCGATATCGCCCAGAGAGAAGCCGTCGGCGTACTCGTATCCGGTGATCGAGGTAAGGGTCAGGCCATCCAGATAGCCGTTCAGGGTCAGGCTCGCGCCATGCCCTTCATATTCCTGCGGATTGTTGGCCGGGGAATCAAAGAAGACGGCATCCCGATCAAAATTGCCGTTCAGCGCGTTGGAGCCCGTGCTCAGGATGTTGGCCCGGAACACTGCAGACGTGCCCTCGAAGTCCCGCGCATGCATATTCAGCAGAGCGTCGAATTGATCATTGGGCGTGTACAGAAGCTGCAGGCGGACCGCCTGTTCGTCAAATCCGCCCAGAGCATCCTGCTGACCGGAAAAGTCATTATCGATCCAGTCATCGCGATGCTGGCGCAGAATGGACAGACGCGCGCTCAGCGTCTCATCGACCAGCGCGCCGCCGATTGCGCCTTCCACATTCACCGTGCCCAGGGAGCCTGCGGTCAGGCTGATGAATCCATCCGTCTCTTGCGTGGGGCGCACGGAGTCAAAGCGGACAAGCCCCGCAGTGGTGTTTCGGCCAAACAGCGTGCCCTGGGGTCCACGGGCGATCTCGACCTGATCGATATCGAACAGGGGGAAGCTTTTCAGAATGACGTTTTCCTGGACCACGCCATCCATGAGGATGGAGACCGGCTGGGAGGCGGCGAGATCGAAATCGGTATTGCCCAGACCGCGGATGTAAAAGCGCGGGGCGATTCGGCCATTGGAGCTTTCCGCGTAGACGCTGGGCGCGCGCGCGGCCAGTTGCAGGATGTCCCCGCCCGCCTCGGTAATGGCCTCAAGGGTCGGCTTCTGCACCGTGGTGACGGAGGCGGCGACATCCTGAACATTCTCGGCCCGGCGCGTCGCCGTCACGATGATGGTGTCCAAACGCTCTGGCGTGGTTTCGACGTCATTGGCCAACGCTGCGAAGGGCGCGGCCGCACTCAGGGCCAGGGCGCACACCGAGCCGGCGGCGAGCATGGAGAGGCGGGATTTGAACTGGGGCACGAGTTCGACTCCGTGAGAGCGCCTGAGAATCAGGACGCGAGAGGTGGAGGTCCATCGCTCCGGCATGCCGGAGCGGGCTCGTTCCGAGCGTGTTACGGATTTTTATCAGCAGCAAAAGGGAAATATGACACTTCAAGGCTTCAAGAAGCGTCGAGTGTGCACTTGCAGCAACACACGCGCAGATAATCCGTGAACAGAGCTTTCCGCTCCGATCTCATCGCCCGGCCTCCAGGTCATTCAAGGACCAGTCGTATTCATATGCGTGTATGGTTTGTTGCGCCCTTATCAGGGATTCCAGGTCGGGATCGGCGTACTCCAGCAAATGCGCGATGACACCGGCGTCCGCCCCTCCGAAATCCTCTTTGAACCAGTCATAGATTCGGGAGGCCACCAGGCCGTCCCCTGTCACCCGCACGCCCCGCGGATGATTGATATAGGCGCGCGCCGCAGTCTCCAGATCCATGCTCAGCGTGTCGCCGCGCCAGGCGGTCGGCTTGAGGTTCGGACACCCGATCGAGGCGCAATTGACCGCGTAATGCACCAGAGGCGCCTCGAAGCGTTCTCGCAGAATGCCGTGCTCCATGTCATCCAGGGACAAAGCCTGTCCCTCCACCTCGACCCGGTTCACCCCCCAGGGGCCAATGGACCAGGGACGGGGACGAATTTGGCGGATCGATCTTTCGGGCGCTTCATCGACGATCAGGCGCACCGTCACGGCGTTGTAAAGATTGGCCCAGAAAGCGAACGCGTCATCGGGCTCGAGGGTGCTGACGGGGAAGCGCTCCAGCGACCCGATATAGGCGTTCAGGGCCTCTCGATCGGCGTCATTGGCGCGGAGTCCCCGATAATCAAACCGATTGATCCCGTCCGCGCCCTCCACGAGATAGGCGCGCAGAAGACTGTCCCAGGGCTGGTGGATATCGGACTGAGCCTGTGAAGATGCGGGCAGAACAAGGCTGCACGCCAGTAACCACGTCGCGATGAATGCTTTCATGTCACGCTCCCGATCTCGGAAGGGTAGACTAGCGCGCCTGCCCCCCAAGACCAGTCACGCCCCGGTGAGAATCGGGCATGGTCAAACGCTTGTGATCATCAGACCGGAAGCCCGCCCATGATCGACCCTGTTCGTATCCAGCACTCGCTTGAAGACGGAGTCATGGCGGGCTGGCGCTGGGCCAATCCGGGTGCGCCCCTTCTCGTGTTCGCACACGCCAACGGCTTTAACGGCGGGGTCTACAGACAGGTGCTGCAGCCCTTGTCAGAGCATTTCGAGATACTGGCGCCCGACCTGCGCGGCCATGGCCGCACCACCCTGCCCGCTCATCCCGCCAGCCATCACAGCTGGAACGTCTATGCCCGAGACCTGCTGGCGTTCTATGCGCAACTCGACCGCACGCCCGCACTGCTGGCCGGTCACTCCATGGGCGCGTCGAGCACACTGCTGGCTGCAGCGCAGATGACAGACGCCCCGCCCCTTGCCCTTGTCGAACCGGTCGTTCTGCCGTCCTCGCTCTATCTTATGGCGCGCTCTCCGCTCTGGCGCTTCATGAAGGGCACGGTCAAGCAGGGCCAGATGGCGCGCAAACGCTCGAACGGCTGGCCGGATGCAGACAGCGTCATCAAGCGCTATCGCACCCGCCCCACTTTCGCCCGGTGGGCGGACGGCGTGCTGGAAGACTATCTCGAGGACGGGCTGACGCTCGATGTGAACGGCGTGCGCCTGTCTTGTGATCCGGAATGGGAGGCGGCCAATTTCGAGGGTCAGGCGCATGACCTGCTCAAGGCCGCGCATCGCGTCGACGGCCAGATCCAGGTGCTCAAGGCCAGCAAGGCCTCGACGGTCATCAATGCGCGTGGCCTTGAACGTCGCGGCGCCCGGATCGAGACCATCGAGGGCGGCCATCTCGCCCCGATGGAGCAGCCGCAAGCCGTGTCCGACTGGCTCAGGCAGGCCGCAGATAGGGCGGGCGTCTGATTCAAAAAGGCCGGGCGTTCGCCCGGCCTTTTCTCGTCTCTGCTCGGAAAGCCTACTTGCCTTTTTCGCGGCTGGCTTTCTTGCGCTCGTGCTCAAGCAGGAAGCGCTTGCGGATGCGGATGCTTTCCGGGGTCACTTCGACCAGCTCGTCGTCATTGATGAATTCAAGCGCGTATTCGAGCGTCACGCGGACCGGCGGGGTCAGGACCACCGCTTCGTCCGTGCCCGAGGCGCGCATGTTCGTCAGCTTCTTGCCCTTGAGCGGGTTGACGATCATGTCCTCTTCGCGGGCGTTCAGGCCCACGACCATGCCTTCATAGACCTCGACGCCATGGCCGATGAACAGCTTGCCGCGCTCCTGGATGTTCCACAGGGCGAAGGCCAGAGCCTTGCCGGTCTCCATGGAGATGATCGCGCCCTTGGGACGCTGACCCACCTCGCCGGCAGACCGCGGCGCGTAGTGGTCGAAGGTGTGGAACATCAGGCCCGAGCCCTGTGTCAGGGTCAGGAATTCCGACCGGAAGCCGATCAGGCCGCGGGTCGGCGCCATGTATTCAAGACGCACCCGGCCATTGCCGTCGGGCTCCATGTTCTTGAGTTCGGCCTTGCGAGACCCCAGGCGCTCCATGACGCCGCCCTGATGCTCTTCCTCGACGTCGATGGTGAGCGTCTCGAACGGCTCGCACATCACGCCGTCGACTTCCTTGTAGATCACCTGCGGGCGCCCCACAGCGAGCTCGAAGCCTTCACGACGCATGGTTTCGATCAGCACCGACAGGTGCAGTTCGCCCCGGCCGGAGACGAGGAATTTATCCGCATTGTCCTGCTGCTCGACGCGCAGGGCCACGTTGTGGATCAGCTCGCGATCAAGGCGCTCCTTGATCTGGCGCGAGGTGACGAACTTGCCTTCGCGACCGGCGAACGGGGAATCGTTCACCTGGAAGATCATCGAGATGGTCGGCTCGTCCACCGTCAGCGGCGGCAGGGCTTCCACGTGTTCGGGATCGCATAGCGTGTCGGAGATGTTCAGCGGATCGATGCCGTTGAAGGTGATGATGTCGCCAGCGGAGGCGGAGTCACGCTCGACCTTGTCCAGGCCATGGAAGCCGAACACCTGCAGCACCTTGGCGCGACGCTCGACGCCGTCGGCGCCCACCACCACGACCTGCTGGTTCTTGCTCAGCTTGCCGCGACGAATGCGGCCAAGACCGATCACGCCGGTATAGCTGGAATAGTCCAGCGCCGAGACCTGCAGCTGAAGCGGAGCGTCCTGGTCCACCTGCGGATGGTCAACCCGGTCCACGATGGCCTGGAACAGCGGGTTCAGATCGCCGCCGCGCTGATCCACATCCAGCGTCGCCCAGCCTTCCAGCGCGGACGCATAGACGACGGGGAAGTCCATCTGCTCATCCGTAGCGCCCAGACGGTCAAACAGGTCAAAGGTCTGATCGACGACCCAGTCCGGACGCGCGCCCGGACGGTCGACCTTGTTGATCACCACGATGGGCTTGAGGCCCAGCGCCAGCGCCTTCTTGGTCACGAAGGTGGTTTGCGGCATCGGGCCGTCCACGGCGTCCACGAGCAGCAGCACCGAGTCCACCATGGACAGCACGCGCTCCACCTCGCCGCCGAAATCGGCGTGGCCGGGCGTGTCCACGATGTTGATCGCATAGTCGTTCCAGGTCACCGCCGTGTTCTTGGCGAGAATGGTGATGCCGCGTTCTTTCTCCAGGTCATTGGAGTCCATGACGCGTTCGACAGCCGCAGCGCGTTCGTCGAACGTGCCCGATTGCCGGAGAAGCTTGTCCACCAGGGTGGTCTTGCCATGGTCGACGTGCGCCACGATGGCGATATTGCGAATGCGCTCGACGGGAGCGGTCATGGGGAGGTCCTTGTCTCGCAGATCTGTCTCTTCGCAGGTGCGAAGCCTGCGGTCTTTGGCGCTCTCATACAGGGCGAAATTGAATTCGGCTAGCACTGGTCGCCGCTCGTCTGGCGGTCTAGCTTGCCGTTCAAATCATCACCATGACAAAATCGGGCCGAATAACGGCTCATGGGGAGACATCATGAAGAGCATTTTGCGTGCGAGCTTGCTCGCGCTCGGCGCCGCGCTTTACGCCGCCCAGGCCCATGCAGAGCCCATTTCCTTCTATATGCCGGAGGACGTCACCTATTCGGACGCCATTCCGGCGCCTGAGGACAGCTTTGGGTATGAAGTCGGCTCGCGCCCGGTCCGCCATGGCGACATGGTGACCTATCTTCGCGAAGTCGCGGCCGCGTCAGATCGGGTGACCGTGGAGACCATCGGCTACACCCATGAACAGCGCCCGATTCTCTTCTTCACGGTGACCTCGCCGGAGAACCAGGCCCGAATCGACCAGATTCGCGAAGCGCATCTGGCGCGCCTGCGCGGAGAAGCCGTCGCTGAAGACACGCCGCTGGTGCTGTGGATCAATTTCGGCGTCCATGGCGCGGAATCCTCCGGCATGGATGCAGCCATGCCCGCGCTCTATCATTTCGCCGCCGCCAGCGACGCCGATATCGGAGATACGCTGGACGACACGGTCATCCTGTTCACCGCCGTGTTCAACCCGGACGGCCATTCGCGCCGGGTGAACCATGTGGAGACCTTCTTCTCCCAGGCGCAGAACACGGACCCTGCGGACGTCATCCATAATCTGTGGACCGAGGCGCGCACCAACCATTACTGGTTCGACCTCAACCGCCAGTGGCTATTGCTGACCCAACCCGAGGCCCAAGCCTGGATCGGCAAATGGCATGAATGGAAGCCGATGGTCTCTGCGGACTATCACGAGATGGGGTCGTCGAGCCCGTTCTACTTCCACCCCGGCGAAGCGCTGCGCCGCAACCCGCTCATCCCCGAGCGGGCGCGGGATCTGACCTATCGCATCGCCCAGCAGCACACATCGGACTTTCTCGACCCCGAAGCGCGGCTCTACACCACCCAGGAGGGCTTCGATAACTTCTATATCGGCAAGGGCTCGACCTATCCCCAGATCAATGGCTCGCTCGGCATCCTCTTCGAGATCGGCGCGGCGCGCGGCGGCGAGATCGAAACCGATCGCGGCCTCGTCACCCATGGCGACAATGTTCGCACGCAGTTCCGAACCGTCCTGACCACGGTCGAGGGCGCGCGCAATATCCGCGACGAGCTGATCGATTATCAGCGCAGCTATTTCGAACAATCCCTGCGCATGGCGAGCCAGGACAATCGCCGCGCCTATGTTTTCACGGCGGCGGGCGACCCCGAGCGGGCCAACCGGTTTGTCCGACTGCTGCGCATGCACGACATTGAGGTGTATGAGCTGGAAAGCGATGTGCGCGCCGATGGGCGCACGTACCGCGCCGGCCAGTCCTTCATCGTTCCGATGAGCCAGACCCAGCACCGGATGATCCGGGGCATTTTCGACCAGGTCACCGAGTTTGAAGAGAACATCTTCTATGACGTGTCCGGCTGGACCCTGCCCCTGGCGTACGACCTCGACTATTCGGCTCTCAGCGGCCTGCGTTCGGTCTCCTGGTCCGATGACCTGGCGACGGGCGACTTTGAAGCCGCGCCGGCTCCGGACGTGGCGCCCTATGGCTATGTGCTGGAATGGTCGCACACCTATGCGCCGCGCGCCCTGAACCGCGTTCTGTCAGCGGGCCTCTACGCCCGCGCCGGTACCGAACCGGTGACAGCGGAAACCACTCGGGGCCGGGTCGAGCTGGGCCGCGGCGCGATCTTCGTGCCCTATGCCCGTCAGGATATGAGCCGCGAGGACATTCACGCCCTGATGCAGACCATCGCGCAAGAAGATGGTGTCACCGTGCACGCGCTTACCTCCGGCCTGACGCCGACCGATGGCGCGGACTTTGGCGCCGCCGGGATCTTCCGCGCGCTAGAGCAGCCCCATGTCCTGCTCGCCTTTGATGATGGCCTGAGCCGCTATGACGCCGGCGAGATGTGGTGGACGCTTGATCACCAGCACAACATGCAAGTCACCCTGGTGCGCAAGGATGATGTCGGCGGGCTGGACCTGGGCGAGTACACCCACCTGATCATGGTCGGCGGGAACGCCCGTCTGTCCGCTTCCGCGCAAGACGCGGTCGAAAACTGGATCCGTCGCGATGGCGGCGCCCTGATCGCCACGCGTCAGGCGGCCGTCTGGGCGCAGGAAGCCTTCTTTGACCGTGAAGACGAGGACGAGGAAGAGCGCAGCGAACCGCTGGAACGCCTCAATGTCTCCGAGATGGCGGTGCGCGAAGCCGAGCACGTCATTGGCGGGGCATTGTTCGAGACCGACCTCGACATCTCCCACCCGCTGGGTTTCGGCTTCAACGATCGCACCCTGCCCGTTCAGCGCAACATGACGAGCGTGCTGATCCGCCCTGAAGACGACCCCTATGCCGTGGTTGCCGAGTATACGGATGAACCGCTGCTGTCCGGCTACGCTTCGGAGCGTCGCCAGACCGAAATCGCGGGCACGCCGGCGGTGGTCGCAGAGCGCCTAGGTCGCGGTTCGGTCATCATGATGGCCGACAATCCGGTCTTCCGCGCCACCTTCCCGGGCTCTGAGCGCCTTCTGATGAATGCGATCTTCTTCTCGGGCATGATTGACGGCGCGCGCGGCGTCTATGAAGAGGAATAGGCGCTGAAGCCATAAAGACAGAAACGCCCCGGCCATTGGTCGGGGCGTTTTGCTTTCCGGATCAGAATTGGCCGTGCCGTCCCTGCCCTTGTGTGAAGCGCGTTGCGCCCTCCACAGTCTCGCCGCTGGCGAGGGTTTGAAGGCCCAGGCGCGTCTCATTGATGAGCGCCGCCGACTCATCCAGCGACCATTGCTCCAGCGCCGAGCGGCGATCATGGCGCAGGCAGAGCTGGGGGAAGGCCGCGATCTGGTCCGCCAGTTCCAGCGCCGTCTCCAGAGCCTTCCCTTTGGCGCAGGTACGATTGGCGAGCCCGATCTGGAGCGCTTCTTCGGCTCCCACGGCGCGGCCCGTCAGGATCATGTCCATGGCGCGCGACTGACCAATCAGGCGCGGCAGGCGGATCGTGCCGCCATCAATCAGCGGCACGCCGAAGCGGCGGCAGTAGACGCCGAAGACGGCATCCTCCGCCATCACGCGAAGATCACACCAGATCGACAATTCCAGACCGCCGGCCACTGCATGGCCCTCGACCGCCGCGATTACGGGCTTTGACAGGCGCATGCGCGACGGCCCCATCGGGCCATCTCCGGTCTCCTCGACCCGGTTACGCCCTTCCCCCGTGCTGACAGCCTTCAGGTCAGCGCCCGCGCAGAACGTCCCGCCCGCCCCGGTCAGGATGGCGACGGAGAGCGTCTCGTCCGCGTCAAACTGGCGAAAGGCCTCCGCCAGCTTTTCAGCGGTCGGGCCGTCCACGGCGTTGCGCCGGTCGGGACGGTCAATGGTGATGATGGCAACGGCGCCGCGCGTCTCGTACTGAACGCTCATGGCTGTCTTCCCCTTATGTTTTGACAAAGGGTCGGACAGCGCCTCGGCTCAGGCAAGCCTTATTGGACGGGCGCCTGCACCTGTGAGGTTTGCAGCGTGTAGAAGCGCAGGGTCAGATCCCGGCCCTTGACGGCGTTGTAGCCCTCAAGTTCGGCGAGCTGACGCACGTTTGCGCCATTGAGAGCCGCGCGGAAGCCTTCGTCCTCGGACTGGTCCACAATGGCGAGACCGCACTCGGGATGGTTCAGCAGATAGGCCGCCGTATCCGCCCCGTCCGTGCCCAGATGGATATCGGTGGAGAAGTTGAAGACGTTGGACGGCTCGCGATAGCCCGCCGTCGCCACATCCAGCACCTCACAGCCGGTGAACGAGTCGGCGATGCGCGCCGCGTTATAGGAGGGCCAGAGCTTGTGCACGCCCGGAATGGCGACGCCGAAGGCAACCACATAGACCGCGCAGGTGGCCGCCGTGACCGCGAGAAAGCGCGTGAGATCCGGCTTGAGGGCGAGGATGATCAGGCTGATCACCGCCAGGACGCCGAGAGCCGCCGTGATCTGGCTGGCAAGACTTACGCTCTCGCCAAACTCGATCTGACCGAGCCAGGGCACCAGCCCCACGGCGCCGCCCACGATGATCGCCAGCACAGCCAGAACGCCGAACAGCGTCCATTGCTTCCAGCCGCTCAGGAGCGCCCGGGCGTTGACCAGTCCGATCCCGATCAGGATCGCGATGGCCGGGAACATGGGCGAGACATAGTGCGGCAGCTTGGTCTGGATGAGTTCAAACACCAGCCAGGACGGCAGGATCCAGACGAGCAGGAATTGAACCACTGCCTCACCCTTGCGCGCCCAGGCGGCGAGCGCCGCGAGGCCCAGTAGCGCCGAGGCGGGCCAGAGCGTCACCGGCATCAACAGCGTGTGATAGCCGAACGGACCGCCATGGCTGTCATCCGCCACCCCAACCTTGCCGAACAGGGCGTGACCGACGGATTCCTGGAAGAAGCCCCAGTCTGTCTGGATGTTGATCGCGATCAGCCAGGGCAGGAAGATCGCCAGCGCCAGCGCGAGACCCGGCATAGGCCGGATCTTCAGCAGCAGTTTGGGGTCTCGTTTCAGAGCCACATAGCCGATCAGGGTCAGCGCGGTGACCATGAAGAAGATCGGCCCCTTGATGGCGATGGCGGCCCCGGTCCCAGCCCACAGTACGGCGGGCCAGCCCCAGAATTTGGGTTTCGCCTCCTCGACCTTCAGCATCAGCATGGCGAGCGCGACCTGCGCGAACATGCCCGCCGCCAGCAGCGCCGCGTCGGTCTTGGCGGTCCGCGCCTCGATCTGCATGGCGAGGCTCAAAGCCATCACGAGGCCCGCTATCAGCCCCACGCCGGGCGAGAACAGCCGCGCGCCCAGCCAGGCGGTCAGCGCCACGGCGATGATCGAACCGAAAAAGCTCGGCAGGCGGTGCGCGCCGATGGGCGCGCCCTCGCCCCCAAAGGGCTGGGTGGTGATCACCTGCAGCCAGTAGATGCCGCTGGGTTTGACGTGTCGCGGATCGCCCTGGAAACGGATATCGACATAGTCCCCCGTCTCCATCATCTGCCGGCTGGCCTGAGCATAGCGCGCCTCGTCCCGGTCCATGGCCGGGATCGAGAACAGGCCCGGGAAATGGGCCAGAACCGCCACGATCATCAGCATGATCCAGGCGCGAACAGAGAGCCCCCCGGTCTCGCCGGGCTGGGTCAGAGACTGCGTGAAACCGGTCATGGCTACTGGTCCTCGCCCCGAGCGCCCAGCAGCATGTGCGGGTCGGGATAATGAGTGCGGCGCATCAGCCAGATCACACCCATCAGGTCAAACAGACCCGCGGCGGCGCGGCCGATATTGGTGTATTTGCTTTCACCGGCGGCGCGCGGACGGTTCACCACCGTCACATTCACCGTCTCAAAGCCCAGATGCCCGGCGAGCGCGGGCAGATAGCGGTGGATCGCGTCAAAGAAGGGCATCACGAGTAACAGATCGCGCGGCAGGATTTTCAAACCGCATGCGGTGTCCGGACAGTCGTCATTGAGCAGCGAGCGACGCAGGCCATTGGCGAAGCGCGAGGCGAACTTGCGGTTCGCGCCATCGGTGCGGTTCTGGCGGCAGCCGGCCACGACACCGACGCTTCCGACGGTCGACAAATCAATCGCCTTGCTCATCTCCACGACCGAGCGCGGATCATCCTGCCCGTCGCCATCCATGGTCGCGACCCAGATCGCGCGCGCGGCCAGAAAGCCGGTGCGCAACCCGGCGCTCTTGCCCGAGCGGTTGGGGTGACGGATGACGCGCACACGCGGATCAGCCTCAGACAGCGGACCAAGCGCGCCGGCGGTGTCATCATCGCTGCCGTCATCGACCACGATGATCTCGAAGCTTTCAAGGCCTGCCTCGAACACCGAAACGGCTTCCTTGACCACCTCTTCGATGCTGGCCGCTTCATTGAAGGCGGGGATGACGATGGACAGGGCTGGCGTGGTCATGGGCGCTCATCTGGCAAGGCCGACCGCAAGACGCGCGGTCTGATGAGCTAGCGTTTAGCGCGAACCGGCCAAGCGCGGCAATGACTACCCGAAGCGCAGGCTGCGATAGATGGATCAGACGCCATAAAGCGCGGCGATCCGGTCGATCTTGCGAAACGCCTTGCCCGGCGCGCGGGCGAGCGGGCCCAGGGGCAGCGGTTCGGCGGTCTTCTCGATATAGCCCGCCGCCTGACGCGCCCAGCCCACAAGGCCAGGACGGGCGATGCAACCGGTCGCCAGACCCTCTTGGAACGAGCCCATGGCCTGTTTCTGGCGCTGATCGCCGGGTCCCATATGCACTTCGCGCACGCCCGCCTCCGCGCCCGCCTGCAGCATTTCGATGAGGAGCGCATTGCCGGGCGTCAGATGCGCGAACTCCGGATCATAGGCCGGAAACCAGGAATGCAGCACCGTCGGGCCGATCAGGCCGAAATGCACCGCCGCCAGACGGCCATCGAGCTCCAGCGTGGACATCAGACCGGCGCCGTCCGCCCGCTCCTGTCGCCACAGCTGCTCGATCAGGTCGCGCACCCATTTCAGGGCGAAGAGATCGGGAAAACCGGACTCGCGATATTGCGCGGACTTCCACCCATAGAGCGCTTCAAGCGTTTCTGGGCGGCGATCATCAAAGCGGAAGGTCAGCTCGCCTTCCTTGGCGAGCTTCTTCGGCGCGCCGATGGCGCTGCGGAAGGTGTTGCCGCCGGGTTTCTTGCGTTGGGCCACATAGGCGTCAAAGCCGTCACTGATATCAATGATCCAGCCGCCTTCCACAAATTCGGCATGGCGACGGAACGGGGCCTGGGCGGCGAGGCAATCCTTGAAGTCGAACACTTCGACGCCTGCCTGGATCAGCACATGGCTGAGCGCAATGTCCTCGCCCGGCGCGCAGATCACCGCGTGGCAGTCATTGACCACTCCGCCCGGCGCGCGGGCATGTCCCATCGGGCCTTTCTGGAAGGCGAAGAACCCGGCAATGCGGTCGCTCCTGCGGATCACGGCCACCTTGATGTCGGGACGGGCATGAGAAACCGCATCGACATAGCCCAGCATCAGATAGGGGCTGACCAGAAACGGATTGGACGTGAGCATCCCACGCCACGCCGCGCGTTCCTCGTCAGACAGCGTCTGAGGCGACTTCAGCTCCACCGACAACATCTGCATCCCGGTCCCCGTCTCGTTATGCGACAGTCCTGACAGACAGAACTGAACAAAGCCTTGGCGCACGCCTGCATCTGGCCCGCTTCGGCACAGAATTCCGGCTGTTAGGCCGTTTTTCAAAGTTCTGGGGCAAGCTTGGGACCGGTCGCGCTCTTGCAGGAGCGCAAGACGTGCTGAACCGGATGCTGAACCGCCCATGCTGAACCGTCATCTTCTGGCCTATCTGCCGGTCTATCTGGCCCAGGCGCTTGTCGGCTTTGGCAGCGTGGTGGTGTTCACCCGGATCCTGAGCCCGGACGCCTATGGCCAGTACATGCTGGTGCTGACCGGTTCGGCGCTCATCAGCACGCTCATCTTCACCTGGCTCGACGCCGCCGTGGCGCGCTATCACGCCCGCGCCGCTTCTCGCGGACGTCTGGGGGGGCATCTTTTTACCGCCCTCACCCTGTTTGGAATGATCGCCGCGCCGCTTCTGGTGCTGGGCGTCATTCTGCTCTTCGTTCTGGATCTCGGGCCCAGCCTGAAGACCGCCTGCGCCTATGCGCTCGCCTATATGCTGCTGCGCGCCGGGGTGATGATTGCACTCGAAACCCGACGGGCGGCGGGCGAGGCCTGGCGCTATTCCTTCCTTGAGACGTTCTCGCTGGCAGGCGGTTTCGCCTTTGGCGCAGCATTGACGCTGTTCACCGATCTTGGCTCCGCTGGTCCGCTGGCCGGGTTGGCGCTCGCATCAGGGCTGGCGCTAGTCTTTGACCTGCCTGCTCTGGCTCGCAAGGCCCGGAAAGATCGCGCCCATCGCGCGCGAGTCACGGCCTTCTTCGCCTATGGCGGCCCCATCGCCTTTTCCCTGATCTTTGAACAGCTTCTGACGAGCGGCGACCGCTTTCTCATCGCCGCCTATCTGGGGGAAGCGGCCACCGGCGCCTATTCGGCGGGCTATGCCCTGGCGGACCGTTCACTCAGCATCATCTTCCTCTGGCTAGGCATGACCACGGGCCCGCTCCTGATCGCAGCCCTTGAACATGAGGGCCGCGACGCTGCCCGGAAAGTCGCGCGTCAGACCGGCGCGCTGATGGGCGCGATCGGCTTTCCCGCCGCGGCAGGACTGGCGCTCGTTTCACCCGATCTCGCTCGCCTGATGATTGGCGAGGATCTCGCCGCGACCGCCGCCTCCATCGTGCCGCTGATCGCCCTGTCGGGCCTGATGAACGGGGTCATGACCCATTATTTCCATACCGCCTACACGCTGGGTCGGCGCACGGGCTCCATGGCCTTCATCATGACCGGCTCCGCAGTGCTGAACCTCGTCTTGAACGCTGCGCTGATCCCGTTTCTGGGGCTTCATGGCGCCGCCTGGGCGACGGTCGCCGCCTATGGCGTGGCGCTGATCGCCTGTGTCTTCCATGGCCGCACGATCTTCCCCATGCCCATTCCGGTAGTTGAGTGGAGCAAGGCGGGTCTGGCCACCGCCGGCATGAGCGCAGGGGTTCTGTTCGCCCCCTCAGTGGGACCGGTTCTGATCGATTTGGGACTGCAGATAGGCGCGGGCGTGATCATTTACGTCACGATCATGCTCGCGCTCGACGGGCTCGGCGCACGCGGCTGGATCAAGGACAAGCTGACGGCGCGACTGGAACGGAGGGCCGCCGCATGACCGCTCATCCGCTTGAACTGACGCGCTCTGGAGCCGCGACGAACACGCAATCGATCATACTCTCGGTTCTCATCCCGTTTTATGGCGACGATCCGCGCCCATTACTGGCGAGCCTCGCCGCACAGGCACAGCCGGGAATCGAGATCATCCTGTTTGACGATGGCGCGCCTGACGCCGCGCTGTCAGCAGCGGTCACACAGGCGGTTATCGTCGCAGATGCTGCGGTGACCCTGATCACGAGCCCGGTCAATCAGGGACGCTCACGCGCCCGCAATGCGCTCGCAAACGCCGCCAGTGGTGACTGGCTGCTGTTTCTGGACGCCGACATGGAAATCAGTCCGGGATTTCTGAGCCGGTGGCGCGCTTCGCTGAAAGAGACCGATTGCGACGCTCTGTTTGGCGGTTATGCGCCGTGCGAGCCGCGTTCCAGGCATGAACGCGTCCACGCCGCCCTCGCCCATGCGTCAGACGCTGTGGATGCGCAAACCCGCAGCGCGCAGGGCGCGTTCGCCGTCTGCTCGTCCAACCTCGCCGTTCGCGCCAGCCTGTTTGCACGCTGCCCGTTTGACGAGGGCTATGCCGGCTGGGGCTGGGAAGATGTGGACTGGGCGCTCAGCGCCGCAAGTCTGGGCCAGGTTGGGCATGTGGATGTTCCCGCCGCCCATGGCGGCTTGCAGAGTGCGGACGAGCTCTTGTCAAAGTTTGCACGCGCCGGAACCAATTTCGCCCGGCTGTTAACCCGGCACCCCGCCTATGAGTCGCGGCCGGGCGCACGACTGGCCCGGAAACTGCAAGCGACGCGATTGAGCCTGCCCGCCCGTCTGATCGGGCGAAGCGTGGCAAGATGGGACTGGGCGCCCATGAAGGCGCGCATACTGGCCTTGAAACTGTTTCGTGCGGGCGCTGCGGCCCGCGATCTGCCCAGGGGGCGAGCATGAACCAGACGGCGTATAATCCTGACGAGGTGGTCTATCGTCCGCGCGGCGGACTGACCGGACGCTTGCAGAAGCATGTTGCGCGCCGACTGGGCGTCACCCCCCTCAAGATCAAGCTTGATCGCCCGATCGTCACTTTCAGCTTTGATGATTTCCCGAAGACCGCCATGGAACTGGGCGCTGCGCGTCTCAAGGCGCGCGGCTGGCGCGGCAGCTTCTTCGTGAGCGGCGGGCTGGCGGGCGTCACCAATCACCATGGCGACCTCTTCGACCCCGAAGACCTGCAGACGCTGCAAGCGGACGGGCATGAGATCGGCTGCCATGGCTACAGCCATCTCGACGCCTCGCGTCTGACGGCTGAATCCGTCGCTGCCGACGCCGCGCGCAACCGCGCTTTCCTCAAGGAGGCCGGCCTGAACCGCGCTCCCACGAGTTACGCCTTCGCGTATGGTGAAACGACCCCACAAGCCAAGAAACGCCTCCTGGAGACCTATGGCTGTCTGCGCGGAGTTCAGCCAGGCATCAATCGCGGCGTCGCCGATCGCGGGCTGCTCAAAGCCATGCCGCTGGATGGCGGCGAAACGGGTCTGAAACGCGCGGTCGAAGCGGTCAGGAATGTCAGCCGCAATCCGGGCTGGCTGATCTTCTACGGTCACGACATTCGCAAGACTCCGTCCGAATGGGGCTGCACGCCGGAATTCCTCGATGTGGTGCTGCACGCCGTTGAACAATCAGGAGCGCAGGTGCGCACCCAGTCTGAAGCGCTCAAGGCGATCCTGGCCAGACAATGAGCGTCGCCGTCCTCATCCCCACCTATCGCCGCAATGAGGCGCTGGCGGACGCGATCCGGAGCGTGCTGGTCCAGACCCGGCTGCCGGACGAAATCCTGGTCGTCGACAATGATCCCAAGGGCGGTGCGCGTGAGACGGTCGAGGGACTGTCGCTCGATGCAGCGGCCCCCATCCTTTATGTTCACGAACCCAGACCGGGCGTGTCCAACGCGCGCAACACCGGCTTCGCCCGGACCCAGGCCCGCTTCATCGCGCAGCTCGATGATGACGAGACGGCGGACGTGAACTGGCTGGAGACCCTGCTCTCGGCGCGCCAGACGCTGGACGCCCCCGTCATTTTCGGTCCTGTGATCGCGCAAGTCTCGCCCAATGTCCGAGGCCAGGTGCGCAGCGCCTACATGCAACGGCTCTATTCGCGTCTCGGCCCCTCTGAAGATCGCGTGATCGAGGAGCCGCATGGCTGCGGCAACGCCCTGTTTGATCGAGAGGCGCTCACTCTGCCCGATCCTGTCTTTGATCTGGCGGCCAATGAGATCGGCGGCGAAGACGATCTTCTCTTCGCCCGGCTCAAGGCGGGCGGCGCACGGTTTGGCTGGGCGGCGCGCGCGCAGGTTTTCGAGCATGTGCAGGCGCCGCGACAAAGCTGGTTCAAATTGCTCGAGCGCAGCTTCGCCTATGGCCAGGGTCCGACCCAGGCCTGCGCGTCCGCCAACCCCGTCAACCGGGCTGGCGTGGCGTTCTGGATGGGCGTGGGCACCGTTCAGTTCATCGCCTTCGGGCTGAGCGTTCCGCTGGCGCGCCTGGTGTCTGCCCGTGCGGCCGCGAGCTGTCTGGATCGGGCGGCGCAAGGACTGGGCAAGCTGATCTGGTCCGAAGCGGTGTCCCCCCGGCTCTACGGCGCCAGCGCGGCCTAGCGTTCACGGCGCGAGGCGAGCTTGCTGAAGGTGATGCAGAACAGCGTCCAGGTGAAGCCGTTCGTGGTCATGAAGATGCTCTCGGACATGCTGGTCAGCCCCCAGACCGCCATGGCGGGCAGCGCCCAGTAGGCCTCAACGCCCGAGAACAGTCGCTTCATCGCCGAGACCAACCCGCCAAGATAGACCAGGATCGCCCAGATCGCGCCGGGCAGACCAAGCGCGAGGGCGATCTCGAGCCAGGAATTGTGCGCGGACGGCACTTCCCACTGCGTTGCCTGACGCACCCAGAAGACCGGCCCGTCCTCCACCAGCCAGAACACGCCCCAGCCGAAGCCGGTCCAGGGCCGCATCTGCACCGCCTGCAGCAATCCGATCCAGATATCGGTCCGGCCGGTCAGCGTCGGATCGCGCCCGAGCGCTTCCAGAATCACGCCCGGCCCGATCGCGATGACGAGCCCAAGGGCAAAGACGCCGAACAGGCCGCTAAACACCGCCAGCACCGCCATGATGAAGCCCTGTCGGGCGAAATAGATCATCACCGGCCCCAGCACTCCGATCATGCACGCCATCAGCGCGGTCTTGGAGGTGGACATCAGCACCAGAAACACCGCGAGGATCACGAGCGCGCCCCAATAGCGCACTTCGCGGCGATGGGGCGTGGTGAAGGCGGCCGCCATGCCGCTCATGGCGGCGAGCGCCATCACGGCGCCCATGCGGTTCTTCTCGAACCACAGACCCGACCAGGCGCCCGGATGGATCTCGTGCATCACGCCATAGGCGGGAAAGAGAACCGACATGACAAGCGAGCCGACCGCCAGCACGGACAGCGACACGGCCAGCAGGCGGATCAGATCGCGCCAGCTGAACCGGCTCGCCATCCACAGAGCAAACAGCGCCGGAAACAGAACGCCCAGCCCGCGTCGCAGGGTAAGCCCGGGATCGAGCGACCAGCAGGCCGAGACCATCGGAAGGACAGCAAGCACCATCAACGGCCAGGCCCGGACCATCAGGCCCAGCACCGGCATCGGGCGCATCACGATCAGGATCAGGGTCAGAAGATAGACCGGCGGCCAGATCAGACGCAGGATCGGACTGCCCTCCTCGCCGCCGCCAAAAAGCTGGGAGAGGAGCGCACTCGAGAACAGGAAGATGACCAGCACCGCGAGCGCGGTCTCCAGCGTTTGCGCGAAGCGGAACCGGGGCAGATAGCCCCGCCAGCGATCCGCCAGG
>NZ_DJIQ01000060.1:0-12419 GCF_002433705.1 Oceanicaulis sp. UBA6590 | reverse complement strand
ACGCGCGGGTTCATCTCGATGACGACCATGCGGCCATCAGCGGGGTTCACGGCGAACTGGACGTTCGAGCCGCCGGTCTCCACACCGATCTCGCGCAGCACGGCGATCGAGGCCGAGCGCATGCGCTGGTATTCCTTGTCGGTCAGGGTCAGGGCCGGGGCGACGGTGATGGAATCGCCCGTATGCACGCCCATCGGGTCGATGTTTTCGATCGAGCAGATGATGATGCAGTTGTCCGCTTTGTCGCGAACCACTTCCATCTCGTACTCTTTCCAGCCCAGAACGCTTTCCTCGATCAGCACTTCTGTGACCGGGGAATTGTACAGGCCCGAAGTGACGATCTCGCGGAACTCTTCCACGTTATAGGCGATGCCGCCGCCGGTGCCGCCCATGGTGAAGGAGGGGCGGATCACGGCCGGCAGGCCCAGCTCCTCAAGCACGACCTCGGCTTCGGCCATGGTGTGCACGGTGCGCGATTTGGGGCTTTCAAGGCCGATGGAATCCATGGCGTTGCGGAAGCGCTCGCGGTTCTCCGCCTTGTCGATGACGTCCGCTTTCGCGCCGATCATCTCCACATTGAAGAGGTCGAGCACGCCGCGCTTGTCGAGCTCCAGCGCGCAGTTGAGCGCGGTCTGCCCGCCCATGGTGGGCAGAAGGGCGTCGGGGCGTTCCTTCTCGATCACCTTGGCGACCATTTCCGGGGTGATCGGCTCGACATAGGTGGCGTCGGCAAGGTCCGGATCGGTCATGATGGTGGCGGGGTTGGAGTTCACCAGGATGACCCGGTAGCCCTCTTCCTTCAGCGCCTTGACAGCCTGAACGCCGGAATAGTCGAACTCGCAGGCCTGACCGATCACGATAGGTCCAGCGCCGATGATCAGAATGGACTGGATGTCTGTGCGCTTGGGCATGGCCGGCCTCTTCGAGTTTTGCACGCGCGCGCGAAAACGCAGCCTCGGACGTGCCCTTTGCGGGCGGAGGCGGCGTGCGGCGCTGATGATGTACGCTGAAACCCGTCCTTAGACCCTAATGCGTCGCTTGGCGAGACCTGAATGCCGTGTTTCCCACACCTCGGTCTGTCAGGCCTGCATTTGGGGAAAAGGGGAGAAAAGGACTTGAAAAATCGCCCCCGGCGCGAAAAGTTGGTCGTCATGAGGGGGAGAATATCAATGAAAAACCTGGTTCTAACGGCCGTCCTTTCCGGGCTGGCCCTGATGTCGGGCGCGGCAAGCGTCCAGGCGCAATCGATCGCTGATTTCGCGTCGACGCCGCTGGACGCCCATCCGCGTCTGTCGCCCAATGGCCGCTGGCTGGCCACGCACTGCACGCAGCGATCTCGTGTCGCTGCCTGCGTCTATGACCTCCAGGCCAATGCCCTGGCTCATATCATTCCCGCGCCGGAAGGCGCGTGGCTGGACAGCGCCTCTTTTGCGTCTGACGACTTTCTTCTGCTCAGCCTGTCTTCGTACAACACGATGAATACTGGCAACGGCATTCGCCGTTTCCAGGTCTCGCGCACATTGTCCCTGGATGTCGCGAGCGGCGAAGTCGCCCTCCTGGCGCCAGACCTGCGCGGCAGCACCAATACGACCAATATCGTCTCGCTGAACATTGATGATCCGCACACGGTCATCATGGAGATGAACTATTATCGCGATTCACAGGCCCAGACGGGGTCGCGCTATGCCTCCGCCTCGGGCTTTGAAAGCCTTCTTTATGAAGTCGACCTCGCCTCGGGAGACACCGACCGTCTGGATCGCTCGGAGATCATGGGCCGTGTCGTGGACGCGCAGGGCGAGGTGGTCGCGGAAATCCATTTCGAGGAAAGCTCCAGCCTGTATGAAATTCGCGAACCGGGGCGAAACGGCGATGTGATCTACTCGCGCACCCATCTCAGTGATGCGCCCTCTATTCTGGGCTTCATCGGAGAGAACGCGTTCCTCGCCATCTTCCCGAGTGAGCGCGGCGGCTATCGCCGGATCGACCGAAGCACAGGCGAGATCTCCATGCTCGGCGAAATCGAGCTCGATATTGTCTCCCGACCCATCTGGGATCAGGACAAGCGGTTGGTGGGGTTCTCCGGCGAGCGCGACGGGCTGAAGGCGCAACATCTGTTTGATGAGGGATTGCGCAATGACGCCAGGGCGCTCGGCAATGCGCTGGGGGCGCCTGTCATCATCGAATCCTTCACGCCGGACCGGAACATGCTGCTGCTGACCCTGTCCGAGCCGGGGCGTCCGCAAACCTATTATCTCTATGAGCGGTCAGCGGGCAGTGTTGCGATCGTGGCCGAGGGCTATCCCAACCTGTCCGAAGCCGACCTCCCGCAACGGCGCTTTTACGCTTATGAGGCGTCGGACGGGCTCCAGCTGGAAGGGGTGCTGACCACGCCGCCGGGCTGGACCGAAGCGGATGGCCCGCTGCCGCTCATCGTGCTGCCCCATGGCGGTCCGGCCAGCCGGGATGATCTGGACTTTGACTGGTGGTCACAGGCCTATGCCTCTGAGGGCTATCTGGTCCTGCAACCCAATTTCCGCGGCTCCACCGGCTATGGCGTCGAGTTCCAGCAAGCCGGTTATGGCGAGTTCGGCGACCGGATGGTCGAAGATGTGCTTGATGGCGGCCGCGCGCTTCAGGCGGCGGGCCTCGCCCGACCCGACCCATTCTGCGTCGCAGGGGCGTCCTATGGCGGTTACGCAGCGCTGAGAGCTGCGATCATGGCCCCGCAGGAGGTCGCCTGCGTGGTCGCGGTCGCGCCCGTGACGGATCCGGTCGACCTTCTGGCCGAGGCGCGCAGTTTTGGCGGCAGCGTCTTCGCCTATGACTTCTGGGAGCAATACATCGGCGACATCGTGTTCGACCGCGATGAAGCGTCCCGGATTTCGATCGCCCGAAACGCCGCTCGCTTGACGGCCCCGGTGCTGCTCATGCACGGCGATGATGATGCGGTTGTCCCGCTGGAGGCCTCCGAAGCATTGCGGCGGAACATGTCCCGCGATCAGTCGCTGGACTATGTCGAGCTCGAAGGAGAGAACCATTTCCTGCATCTGGGCGCGTCACGCCAGGTCCTGCTGACCCGGTCTCTGGCCCTGTTTGACGAGACGCTCCGCTAGACGCGTGCGGGTGCAGCGTTCTGACAAGCGTCTTGCACCCGCACAATTCCAGGCGCTAAGAGGATAAAGTCTGACTTTATCCTCGAGGGCCCCATGTCCGAGCTATCGCGTTCAGCGCCAGAACAAACCGGCAAAGGGTCGGGGCTGGCCACCTTCCTGGCGTGGGTCTGCCTCGCCGGGGCCGCCCTGGCGCCGCTGTTTCAGACGGTGAGCTGGTTGCTGACGCCGGCTTTCATCGAGAGCCTCATCCTCAACGCCAGCGGCGCACAGGACCTGTCCTGGCTGGAGCTTCCCATCCGGCTGGGCGCGCTGGCGATCTGCCTGCCCGTCGTGCTGGTGACCAGCTATGCGCTGTTGAACCTGCGCAGCTTCTTCCGCCACACCTCGCATGGCCGAACCTTTTCAAGGCGCGCGCTGTCGGGGTTCAAGGTGTTCGCCTGGTCAATCGCTGCGCTGGCGGTGCTGGCCCCGCTTCAGGGCGCGGCGCTGAGCGCCTTCCTCTCCTGGTGCGCGCCGGGCGAGGGCGGACAGCTCCAGCTTGAACTGGGTTCGGATGACCTGACCACCCTGTTCGTGGCGCTGGTCTTTGTCAGCGTGGCCCATCTTCTCGATCGCGCCTGCGCCCAGCAGGATGAGCTGGACACCTTTATATGAGCGCACGCATCGAGGTGCGTCTGGACGTGATGCTGAGCAAGAGACGCATGACGTCCAAGGCGCTGGCGGAACGGATCGGGGTCTCCGAAGTCGCGCTCTCCCAGATCAAGACCGGCAAGATCAAGGGCATGCGCTTCTCCACGCTGCTTGCCCTGTGCGAGGTGCTCGATTGTGAGCCGGGGGATCTGCTGGTTCTGGTGCGCGACGAGGACTAGCGCGACAGCGCCGCGCGTTCACGCTCCAGATTGGCGCGGGCCTGCGCTTCGAAACGCTGGCGATAGGGCTCAGTATGAAAGATCGCCGGGCGGTCGAGCTGAGCGCTCACAAAGGCCAGCCGTCCCTTGCGGAACGCGCCTCCGGGCGCCCAGACATGCTCCTGCCGGACCTGTCTGACATAGCGGTCATACTGTTCAGCGGACGCGCCCAGAATCGCGCAATCCATATCCAGAAACAGCGCATCGTCGGCATCGTGACCGCCGCCGGCATGATCGCGGTCGCAAGGATCAGCATGTGCACCCGCCAGGCGAGCTCAGCATCAGCCCCCATTTCGACGAGCGCGCTCTGCGCCCAGCCCGCGCTGCGGGCCTCATTGTCCTTGCGCCAGCTCTTGTATATCGCGTCATGAAACCAGGCGGCATAGGTCAGGCGCGGCAGATCCTTGATCCGGTCCGCATGCGCCTCGATTTCCTGGAACAGGAAGGCCAGATGCTCCAGCCCGTGATAGCGCCTGAGCCAACCGGCATGATGGGCGATCACGGCTTTGCCGGTCTGGAGCTGGCGGTCCTCCAGCCCGAAGCGGACAAGGTCGGCGCGCCAGAGCGTCAGGGCGTAGTCGCGGTTCATGGTCTAGCTGTAGGAGAAGAAGCGGGCGAGACGGGCCGAGGCGGCTTGCGGGTTGCGTGCGCCTTCCAGCTGGGCCAGCAAAGCGGGAGACAAGGCGCTTTCATCAAGAGCGTATGCTGAGCTTGTCTGCGCGCCGATCACATGGGCCGAGGCCGATTGCTGGACGGTGACGCCCCGCTTTGAGTCGTTCTCGTCCGCCTGCTCGGCGGTCTCCCCGGTTGCGCCGCCGGTGGCGGCGTCGGCCTCGGTCAGATTGGCGCTGCCGCCCTTCACGCTGGTTGCGCCATTGGCGGGCGCATCCTCTGTGCTGGTGTCGCCATTGGGGTTCGCCTGGGCGAAATTCTGTTGATCGAGGAGCGCGGCGAAAAGCTGTGCGGACAGGCTCTCATTGAGTTTGCCGGCCCGCTCTTTCTGGGACAGTTCCGCCGCGGCGGACGCCTCTTCGGTCTTGCGAGCTTCCTCGGCCGACTTGGTAGGGTTGGGCAGGGACATTTCGCCCAGGGCGGCGCCCTTGGCGTGCTTGCTGTCCCATGGCGTCCAAGACGGGCCGGTGATTGCGCTGGCGCTCATCAGGGTCTCCCGATATGCGGGCTGCCGAATGGGGGCAGGCCTTGCCTATCAAAATGTGCTGAGCGGCAGATTCTTCCGCCTGTGTCGCCGTCCCGGAGAGAGCGGCCGAACGGCTTTGCGTTCGCGTGTCCGACCTTGTCAGACAGGGCCTGATCGAGGTCCCGCGCCTCTCATCAGAGTGCAGGCGCGAGGGGATTCATTGCCGGAAATGCAACCGTCGTGCCGGTCTTCGTCTAGCGCAGGGACAGGTCGCGCCAGAGCTGGGGCTGGATGTCTGCGGATGTGCGGGTGCGGTCCGAGACCAGCCAGTAGGCGCGCTCATGCAGAAGCGGAATATTGGGCATGGCCTCGAGAAACACCGCTTCAGCCTGTCGAAAGTGCTCCGCACGCGCCTCGCTGTCGATCACGGCGAAGGCGTCCGCCATGATGGCGTCAAACCGGTCGCGCTCCGGGCCGGTCCAGTTGGTGTTGTCGGCGAAGCCGTCCCGGCTGAAGGGTTGGAGCATGAAGTCGGGATCACTTTTCAGCCCCCGGTCAAACCGGGCGAGCGCAATGTCGAATTCGCCCGCATCCACCGCCTGATAGAGATCGAGCGGATAGCTCGCCAGCAAGTCACCTTGCACGCCGATACGCGCCCAGTCATCCAGAATGGCGATCGCCAGCCGGTCCCGGTCGCCGGCGCTGGCGCGAACCGTCAACCGTAATGGAGACGCTTCGGAGAAGCCCGCCTCGGCCAGCAGGGCGCGCGCCGCTTCGGGATCATGCCGCGGCTCCCGCCGTTCCTCGCCATGGCGGGGGATGACGCGGTCGGTGGTTCTCGCTTCGCCATTGAAGAAGTGCGTGTTCAGAAAGTCCCGGTCGAGCCCCAGGCTGAGCGCGCGCCGGACCCGCGGGTCGGCCAGATAGGGCTGGGCGCAATTGAGTTTCAGATAGGACAGGATTGGCGCGGGATAGGCCTGCAGCTGATCGCCCACGGTGTCGCGCAGAAAGCCGATCTGGTCGGTGGGCGGGCGCTCGGCGAGGTCGTAATCGCCCGCCCGAAAGCGCCGGGCGCGGGCAGCGGGCGTGTCCACAACGTCCACGGCGATTGCATCAATGCTGACGCTGTCTGCAGCAGGAAAGTTGGGGTTCTTGCGCAGCTGAAGCGACATGGCTTCATGACCAGCCAGAATGTAGGGGCCGGCGGAGACCCAGTGCTCGGGTCGCGTCCAGTCTTCAGGATGGGCCTCAACGGCATGACGCGGCAGCGGGTAGAATTCGCGCATAAGCACCGGGAAATTGCCCACCGGACGGTCCAGCTCGAACACTACGGTGCGCGGGTCTGGCGCTGTGACGGCGATGCTCTCAGGATCGCGTTCGCCCGCCAGCGCTTCGCGCGCCCCGATGACGGCGAAGAAGTCGCCCAGATCTGCAAAGCCTGTGGTGGGGTCCACTGCGCGCTGCGCCGTCCAGACCACGTCCTCAGCGGTCAGGGGCGCGCCGTCAGACCAGACAAGGTCAGGCCTCAGCGTGAAAGTCCAGCTGCGGGCGTCTTCGCTGCGCCAGGTCAGGGCCAGGCCAGGAGCCAGCCCGCCTGACGGGGCGTATTCCGTCAACGGCGCATGCAACTGCTTGTAAAGCAGAGCGGCGGAAGCGAACTGGCCGCGCAGCGGATCAAGGCTGTCCGGCTCGGTCTCGATGGCGACGCGCAAAAAGCCGTCCGGCGCGCCGGTGCGACCCGAACACCCTGCTGCGGCCAGGGCGGCTGCGCCCGCCATGCCACTCGCCAGTGTCTGGCGTCGGGTCAGACCCGCCATGCTCCCCTCCCGCGACTGATTACGGGAAGGGTAGCATTGCGTCTGACTGCGCCGCTAGCGGCTTAGGCCGTTTTCAGGGCGCTGACGAAGCGTTCAAAGACCTTGAAGCTGTCTTGCGGGCCCGGGCTGGCTTCGGGGTGGTGCTGGACCGCCCAGACCGGCTTGTCGGTCAGCTTGAAGCCGCAATTGGTGCCGTCAAACAGCGACACATGGGTTTCGATCGCGCCTTCGGGCAGGCTGTCGCGATCCACAGCAAAGCCGTGGTTCATCGACACGATCTCGACCTGGCCGGTCTCGAGATTCTTCACCGGGTGGTTCGCGCCATGGTGACCCTGAACCATCTTGGCGGTCTTGGCGCCCAGCGCGAGCGCCAGCATCTGATGGCCCAGGCAAATGCCCAGCACCGGCACGCCGGCATCAATCACGCCTCGGATGGTGTCGAGCGCATACTGGCCCGTCGCGGCGGGGTCGCCCGGACCATTGGAGACCAGCACGCCCGCCGGGTTGAGCTTGAGCACATCGTCCTTGCTGGCCTTGCCCGGCACGACCTGGACGCGCGCGCCGGCGGAGACAAGACGACGCAGGATGTTCGCCTTCACGCCATAGTCGAGCACCACCACCAGAGGGCCGTCTTCAGGGCCTTTGGCGAAGCCTTCCGACCAGCCCCAGTCGCCATCCGTCCAGTCATTGGCGGCGTCACAGGCCACAGCGCCCGCAAGCTCCGCCCCTTCCATGGAGGGCGCGTCCTTGGCCAGGGTCTTCAGCGCCTCGATATCGAGCTTGCCGTCCCGGGCATGAGCGATGGTCGCCATGGGCATGCCGGTCTCGCGGATGCGGCGCGTGATCGCGCGGGTATCCACGCCGGTAATGGCGATCACGCCGCGGGCGGCCAGCCATTCGTCAAAGCTGGTCTCGGCCCTCCAGCTGGCGGGCGGGGTGATGTCCTCGCGGCTGACCATGCCGACAGCGGCCTTGCGGGCGATGGCGCTGGAGGCTTCCTCGTCCTCGGCATTGGTGCCCACATTGCCCACATGGGGGAAGGTGAAGCACACGATCTGGCCCGCATAGGAGGGATCGGCGAGGATTTCCTGGTGCCCGGTCATCGCGGTGTTGAAGCAAAGCTCGGCGACGGCGCTGCCGGTCGCGCCCGCGCCTTTGCCGTAAAACACTGTTCCGTCTGACAGAACCAGCGCAGCCGTGGCCCAATCGGGTTGTGCGCCAGAAGAAGTTGATTGCATCGGCTCTTGATTCTTGATCGCTTCCGGCATAGGTGCTCGCCTCCTGACACGCGCGGGGCCGCGAGCTGGGCTCCAGCGGCGGGCGGTTAAACGCGCGGAAAGTAGGCGAGCAGCTGGTCTGGGTCAAGCAAAAGCCCGAGCTGCAAAGAACTGTAAAAACAATGGCTTGGCGCTTATCTGCAGCGCCGCCGCAAATAGGTGCTCCCATGTCGCTTCGCGACCGCATCCTCTCTGATCTTAAAGACGCCATGCGCGCCAAGGATGACACGCGCGTCTCTACGCTGCGCCTCATCCAGGCCGCCATCAAGGATCGCGACATCGCTGCGCGCGCGGAAGACCGCTGCGAAGGTTGTTGCGTGAACGAGATCCAGGCGATCTTGCAAAAGCTGCTCAAGCAGCGCGAAGAAAGCGCGGACACGTATGAAAAGGCGGGGCGTCTGGACCTGGCCGAACGCGAGCGCGCCGAAGCGGAGATCGTCCGCTCCTATCTGCCCGAGCCGATGAAGCCTGCCGAGATCGCTGAAGCCGCCAAAACGGTTGTGACCGAGCTGGATGCAGGCGGCCTGAAGGACATGGGCCGTTGCATGGCGGCGCTGAAAGAGCGCTACACCGGCCGCATGGATTTCGCCAAGGCGGGCAAGGAAGTCAAAACTCTGCTGCAGGGTCAGGCCTAGGCTCCTAGCGCCTTGGCCTGCCTGAGCGTAAGCTGTCGGGCTGGAGGATGTTCAGCACGTGGCGATTCCTGACGGGTTCAAAGACGAGATCAAGGCGCGCATCCGCCCATCCGAGCTGATCGGGCGAACGGTGGCGCTCAAGCGTCAGGGCCGGGAATTCGTGGGCCTCTCCCCGTTCAAGAAAGAGCGCACGCCCTCGTTTTTCGTCAATGACGAGAAGGGCTTCTACCATTGCTTCGCCAGCCAGGAGCATGGCGACATCTTCACCTGGCTTCAAAAGACCCAAGGGCTGAGCTTCATGGAAGCGATCGAGGCCCTGGCTCAGGAAGCCGGGCTTGAGGTTCCGCGCATGGAGCAGCGCGACCCCAAGCAGGAAGAGCGCCGCAAGACGCTGCTGGACTGGATTGCGCTGGCCCAGGACTATTTCGCCCGGTCGCTGTTTGCGCCCGAGGGCGAAGAGGCGCGGATCTATCTCGAACGTCGCGGCCTGAGCCGATCCGACATGGAGCGCTTTGGCCTCGGTTTCGCGCCGGACAATCGCCGTGGCCTGACCCGCGCCCTGATCCAGAAGGGTGCGACAGCTCAGGAGCTGTCGGAGGCCGGGCTGTCGATCCTGCCCGAGGATGGCGGCGAGCCCTATGACCGCTTTCGCGGCCGGGTGATGTTCCCGATCAAGGATGCGCGCGATCGTCTGGTGGCCTTTGGCGGCCGGGCGATGAGCAAGGAGGTGCGGGCGAAATATCTCAACTCGCCCGAGACCGAGCTCTTCCACAAGGGGTCTCTGCTCTATCGCTATCCCGAAGCGCGCGCCTTCGCCCACGATCCCAAGGTCAAGGCCAGGGGGCTGATCGTGGCGGAAGGCTATATGGACGTCATCGCCTTCGCCCGCGCCGGGTTGGGCCAGGCGGTCGCGCCGCTGGGCACGGCCCTGACCGAGAACCAGCTGCGTCTGTTGTGGCGTGCGGGGCCTGAGCCGGTGGTGTGCCTGGATGGAGACGCGGCCGGCACGCGCGCCGCGGCCCTGGCGGCCGAGCGGGCGCTGGAGCTTCTCGAGCCGGGCCGGACCTTGCGCTTTGTCTTTCTGCCGGACGGGCAGGATCCCGATGACCTGCTTCGAGAACAGGGCGCGCAAGCGCTCAAGGACGCCATCGCCGACGCCAGACCTCTCATTGATGTGCTGTGGCGGCGCGAGGTTGAGCTCGAACCGCTTGATGATCCGGATCGCCGGGCGGGATTCCGCAAGCGCATCAAGGCGCTGGTGGCCAGGATCAAGGATCCCGACATCAAGGCGGAATATCGCGCCGAGTTCGACCAGCGCATCGAGACCCTGTTCGGGCGTGCGCCGCAGGCCGGCTTCCGCGCCGAGGGGCAGCGCGGCGGGTATGGCGGTCGCGCCGCCGGGCGACGGTTCAATGCGCTGCAGCCGCCAACGGCGGAGCTGGTCGCGCAGCGCAAGCAGAAACCCCCGCCCGCGAGCGCTCGACAATTGCTGCTGGCGGTGATCGAATACCCCGAAATCGCCGAAGCGGAGGCCGAGACTTTGCTGCAAATGTCCTTCGGGACGCTTGACAGCCTTAGGGACGCGATTCTAGACGCGTGTTTCTCTGGGGAGCCTCTGCCTGTCGGCGGACTGCGCGATGCGTTGTCACGACGGGGTTTCGCGCCCCAATTGACACGTTTGGCCGTGGACAGGTCGCCCATGCGCGCCAGTCTCGGGGGGAGTGAGGCGGATGCCGACAGCCGGCTAGAGGCTTGGCGCAGGCTTTCGGCTTCTTATATGGAAAGAGTTGCGCAAGACACTCAGGACCGACCACGACACGCCGATTTCTTTGAAGAGGGCGATTCCGACGCTCTCAAGAATTACCTCGTCGCCGAACGACGGGGCCGACAGCGCTAGCGCGCCACCTCGCCGCCCTTATGTGCGCGCAGCCATGAAATCCTCCGGGAGCACGATCACCGAATGAGCAAAGCCGCCGCTGAAAACGCCGAAGCGACCTCTGAAAATCAGGACGGGCCGCTGCTCGATCTGACCGATCAGACCGTCAAAGCGATGATCAAGACCGCCAAGAAGCGCGGTTACGTCACCCATGACGAGCTGAACAAGGTCCTGCCGAGCGAGGAATTCAGCTCCGAGCAGATCGAGGACATTCTCGCCCAGCTCTCCGAGATGGGGATCACGGTCGTGGATTCCGAAGAGGATGTGGACAACGAGGCCTCCAGCTCTGACGACGAGGAGGACGACGAGGACGAAGAAAAGTCCACGGCCGTCGCCAAGAAGGCCAAGAGCGAAGTCGCCGCGGGCCAGAACACCACGTCTGCGCAGGACCGCACCGACGACCCGGTGCGCATGTATCTGCGCGAGATGGGCTCGGTCGAATTGCTCTCGCGCGAAGGCGAGATCGCCATCGCCAAGCGCATCGAGGCCGGCCGCAACGCGATGATCCGCGGGCTGTGCGAAAGCCCGCTGACCTTTGAAGCCATCATGGTCTGGCGCGACGAGCTGCAGGAAGGCCAGGTCCTTCTGCGCGACATCATCGACCTCGACGCCACCTATGGCGGCGTGCGTGAAGACGCCACCGCGGTCTCTGACGATGAGGAAGAGGGCGAAGGCGACGAGGCGAAGGCGGATGACGCCGAGGCCAAGTCCGATGATGAGTCCTCTGACAGCGAGGATGGCGAGAAGTCCGAGGGTGAGAGCGACGAGGACGGCGACGACGAGGATGACGGCGCGAACATGTCTCTCGCCGCCATGGAGGCCGAGCTGCGCGACGGGGTCATGGAGACCCTCGACGCCATCGCCACCGATTTCGACGTCTTCCGCCAGCTTCAGGACCGTCTGGTGTCCTCGCGTCTGTCCGGCAAGCATCTGAGCGACAAGGATCAGGCCGCCTATGACGACGTGTTCGAGCGGATCGTGGCGAATCTGAATTCGCTGCACCTGAACAACGCCCGGATCGAGGCGCTGGTCGAACAGCTCGACGCCATCAACAAGAAACTGATGGGCCTGGAAGGCAAGCTGCTGCGCATGGCCGAAGCCCATGGCGTGCCGCGCACCGACTTCCTCAAATCCTATCAGGGCCACGAGCTTGATCCCAACTGGCTCAAGGATATGGCCGGCAAGTCCAAGGCGTGGGGCCGGTTTGTCGAGCGCGAAGAGAAAGAGGCGGGCGAGCTGCGCGAGCAGATCGCGACCCTGGCTCAGGAATCCGGCGTGCCGATCGACGATTACCGGCGCATCGTCGCCACCGTCCAGAAAGGCGCGCGTGAAGCCCGCGTGGCCAAGAAGGAGATGGTGGAGGCCAACCTGCGCCTGGTGATCTCCATCGCCAAGAAATACACCAATCGCGGCCTGCAATTCCTCGACCTGATCCAGGAAGGCAATATCGGCCTGATGAAGGCGGTCGATAAGTTCGAATATCGCCGCGGCTACAAGTTCTCCACCTACGCCACCTGGTGGATCCGTCAGGCGATCACCCGCTCGATCGCCGACCAGGCGCGCACCATCCGTATTCCGGTGCACATGATCGAGAC